>JBFZEW010000137.1:0-2760 GCA_041306665.1 Spirochaetota bacterium
TATTAAAAAATATTTATTAATACAATCAGCGGATGAGGAAATTTTATCCGCGATGATAATGGAAAAAATTCCTGATGGAAAAATATTAATTAGCGTGAGAAGCAGAGAAGAGGCTGACAGAATTTACAGGCTGTTGATTGAGCAAAAATAACATAGTGCTAATTATTTTCAAGTGCTGAAAGAAAAATAAAAAAAACCGGACATGAAGTCCGGTTTTTTAAGTAGGGGTCGTGTAAATTATTTACTGTTTTTTATTGCAGCATGAGCAGCTGCAAGTCTCGCGATAGGAACGCGGTACGGCGAACAGCTGACATAGTTTAGTCCGACTTTGTGGCAGAATTCAATCGATGAAGGTTCTCCGCCGTGTTCTCCGCAGATGCCTAATTTAATGTCCGGTCTTGTTTTGCGTCCGCGTTGTGCCGCTATTTCAACAAGCTGACCTACGCCTTCAGTATCAAGAACGGCGAATGGATCGCGTTTTAATATCTGCTGTTCATAATATTCAGGAAGGAATTTCCCGGCGTCATCACGGCTGAAACCGAATGTCATCTGAGTAAGGTCGTTTGTACCGAAAGAGAAAAATTCAGCATGAGCCGCGATTTTATCAGCCATAAGCGCAGCGCGGGGAATTTCAATCATTGTGCCGACTTTATAATCCACCTTAATGCCGGTTTCAGCAATGATTTGCTCGGCCACTCTGACGATGATATCTTTTTGAAGTTCAAATTCTTTATCAGTACTTACAAGCGGTACCATTACTTCGGGTTTTGGATCCATTCCTTCTTTTTTAAGCTGGCAGGCTGCTTGAAAAATAGCCTTTGCCTGCATTTCAGTAATTTCAGGATATGTAATTCCAAGACGGCATCCTCGATGTCCAAGCATTGGATTGAACTCTGAAAGAGCTTCAACCTTAGCTTTGATTGTATGAACATTCACGCCCATGATATGAGCCATTTCTTTCTGATTCTCATCTTCGTGCGGAACAAACTCATGAAGCGGCGGATCAAGAAGACGGATAGTAACTCCGAATCCATTCATTGCTTTGAGAATTCCGTAGAAGTCATCTCTCTGCATTGGAAGAAGTTTAAGAAGAGCTTTTTTTCTTCCTTCAACGTTATCCGCCAGAATCATTTCACGCATCGCGGTGATTCTGTCACCTTCGAAAAACATGTGTTCAGTGCGGCAAAGACCAATTCCTTCCGCGCCGAAACTTAATGCTGTACGAGCATCCTGCGGAGCGTCAGCATTTGTTCTGACCGACATTGTTCTGAATTCATCTGCCCATTTCATGATTATGCCGAAGTCGCCGCTCATCTGCGGATTGATTGTGTCAACCTTTCCAAGCATAACTTCGCCGCTTGAACCGTTAAGTGAAATGTAATCACCTTCCATGACTTCTATGTTGCCGACTTTAAATTTTCTTTTTGTATAGCTTATTTCAATTGCTCCGCATCCAGAAACGCAGCATTTACCCATTCCGCGGGCAACAACTGCAGCATGCGAAGTCATTCCGCCGCGGGCTGTTAAAATGCCGCGTGAAACGTTCATGCCTTTTAAATCTTCCGGTGAAGTTTCAATTCTAACCAGAATAACATCTTCGCCTCTGCCTACCCAGTCAGCGGCATCGTCCGCATTAAATACGACTTTTCCTGTTGCTGCTCCCGGTGACGCAGGAAGACCTTTCGCTATAACTTCCTTTTTAGCTTTTGGATCAAAAGTAGGATGAAGCAGCTGATCAAGTGAATCAGGAGATATCCGAAGCAGAGCAGTTTTTTTATCTATAAATTTATCATCGCACATTTCACGCGCGATTCGAACAGCTGCAGCTGCGGTTCTTTTCCCGTTGCGTGTTTGAAGCAGCCATAGATTTCCGCTTTGAATTGTGAATTCAATATCCTGCATGTCCTTATAGTGGGTTTCCAGTGTTCTTTGAACATCGAAAAGTTGTTTGTAGACGACAGGCATTGCTTCTTCAAGAGAAGGAAAGTTTTTAGATCTTTCGCTTTCACTGACGCTGTTGCTTTTTGCCCAACGGAGAGAACCTTCTTTGGTAATCTGCTGAGGAGTTCTTGTACCAGCAACAACATCTTCTCCTTGCGCGTTGATGAGATACTCTCCGAAAAACATGTTTTCACCTGTGGACGGGTCGCGTGTAAAAGCAACACCTGTCGCGCAGTCATCACCCATGTTTCCGAAAGCCATAGCCTGTACAGTAACTGCAGTTCCCCATTTGTCGTCGAAATTGTTCATTCTTCGGTAGAGAGTTGCTCTTTCATTGTTCCATGAACCGAATACAGCTCCGATAGCTCCCCAAAGTTGTTCATATGGATTAGACGGAAATTCAACACCGAGTTTGGCTTTAATCAGAGCTTTGTATCTGTCAACAAGATCTTTAAGTTCAGCAATACCAAGATCAGTGTCGTTCTCTACGCCTTTTTTCTTTTTTACTTCATGCATTATTATTTCAAAAGGATCTTCTTCGTCTCTGTTTTCGGGTTTCATTCCCATTACAACGTCACCGTACATTTGAATGAAACGGCGGTAAGAGTCCCATGCGAATCTTTCATTTCCCGATTTTGCGATGATTCCTTTGACGGTATCATCATTAAGACCAAGATTAAGGACAGTGTCCATCATTCCCGGCATGGAAACGCGCGCGCCTGAACGCACTGAAACTAAAAGCGGATTATCTTTGTCTGCAAATTTGCATTTCATGAGCTCTTCAATTTTCGCGATAGCTGTCATTACTTCATCTTCAAG
>JBFZEW010000138.1:0-2760 GCA_041306665.1 Spirochaetota bacterium
TTAAAAAATAATCCCGCTGAATTATTTCAATTTCTTTCACTTATAACGGGTTTCTTAATAACATGTTTTTTCGGTATAAAGGAAACTAAAAAGAATAAAGATCCGATCATAAAAATTAAGGAAAAATCACCATACATGATGCCGATCATGTTTTTTTCAATCGGAACCTTAATTACCACAATAATAATGATTCCGCGCGATATTGAAAAAATTATTCAATTTTCAGCATGTTTCACAATTCTGATTGCCATATATTTTTATTCTGTAATGATTATTTTATTTTACATGAAGAAAGATTTTAAAAAAATTATTGCGGCAGAAAACAACATAGCATGGATGCCCAGGAAAAAAAGGCTGCTGCTGATAAATCCGGTTGAGCAACAGCGTGAAGGATTAACCGCAAATTTCTCCTCAAAGTTTCCGCCGCTTGGTCTTGGAATTATTGCAGCACTTACACCGCCTGATTATGATATAATTCTAATAGATGAGAATATTGATGTTTTCAAATTTATTGACGCGGATATCGTCGGTATTACAGCGTTTTCAGCATCCGCACCACGGGCTTATCATATTGCGTCACAATATAAAGCCGCAGGTATTCCAGTTGTAATGGGCGGAATACATGCATCAATGAACATGAATGAAGCGCTTAATTATGCTGATTCTGTTATTTCCGGGGAAGCTGAAAGTGTATGGGAAAATGTAATCAATGATTTCGAAAATAAAATTCTTAAAAAAATATACAAAGGCGATTTATTTACATTCGAAAAAAATGTAATTCCGCGCAGAGATATTTTCAGCAGCAGATATTTATTTTCTTCAATCCAGACTTCCCGCGGATGTCCAATGGACTGCTCATTCTGTTCAGTAACAGCCTTTAACGGTAAAAAATACAGACAGCGTCCTGTCGAACATGTTCTTGCTGAACTTGAGCAGATCAAAGAGGATTATATTTTTTTTATTGATGATAACATCATCGGACACAGCATAAACACAGAAAACCGTGCGATTGAGATTTTTAAAGGCATTGTAAAACGTAAAATAAAAAAACAATGGTTCTGTCAGGCATCAGTAAATTTCGGAATGAATAAAGAAGTTTTAAAATGGGCCTCAAAAGCCGGATGTAAAATGGTATTTCTGGGACTTGAAAGCGCCGACCCTGAAGAACTGAAAAATATGAATAAAAATTTAAACATAAAAACCTCTTATGACACTGTATTCAAAAATATCCATAAATATAAAATCGCAGTTCTCGGCGCATTTATTGTCGGCACCGACACTGATACAGCTGAAACTATTAACAGAAAGCAGAATTACATTATTAAAAGCGGTGTTGATGTAATACAGACTACGCAACTCACTCCTCTGCCCGGAACAAGATTTTTTCAGGAGCTTAAAGATTCAAAACGCCTTTTAAAAACAGTTTTCCCCGGCGATTGGATACATTACGACATGTCAGAAATGATTTTTGAACCCGCAAAGATGAAAATCAATGACTTCAAAGAAAAATCTCTCGCAATGAATAGCGTGCTTTATTCAAGAAGAATCATATTTTATAAATTCCTGCAGACACTCATTTCGACAGGAAGCATGAATACCGCAATGTGGGCGTTAAGTTCAAATATTAATTACAGAAATGTTTTTTTAACATTCAATAAATTACCGGGAAGAATGCTATAAAACCGGTTCAAAAATCACGGATGCAAGGGCAGGTATAGTCACAGTCAGAGAATATTCCATTTCATTTGACGGGATATTATCACTGTAAAAACCGCCTTTGTTGCCCTCACCCTTTCCGCCGAAAATTTCAGAGTCAGTATTCAGAATTTCTTTCCAGAAACAACTGTATGGAACTCCTACGCGGTAACCTGTTCTCGTAACTGGAGTAAAATTCATTACAACAAGCAGCGTATTTCTCTCAGCAGAGCCGCGCCGGATAAATGCTATAACTGAATTATCAGCATCATTCCTGATGATCCACTGAAAACCGGCAGGATTATAATCCATTTCATGAAGTGCAGGTTTTTCAGAATAAAGAAAATTTACAGTTTTAAAAAAAAGATGAAACCGGGAATGATCTTTATTTTCAAGTAAAGACCAATCAATCTGCGAGTCATGATTCCACTCAGTATTCTGGGCAATCTCATCACCCATGAATATCAGTTTTTTACCGGGATGTGTAAACATATATACGAATGCTGTTTTCAAAGTCGCGAATTTCACTTCATAACTGCCGGGTATTTTTTCAAGAAGCGGCTTCTTGCAGTGAACTACCTCATCGTGCGAAAAAGGAAGAATGTAATTTTCGCTGTAGGCATAGTCCATTGAAAAAACAAGTTTCTGATGATTGAATTTTCTGTAAAGCGGATCATGTGAAATATACTGCAGAAAATCATTCATCCACCCCATGTTCCACTTGAAACCGAAACCAAGTCCGCCGGTATCAGTACGTCCCGTAACCTTCGGCCATGCGGTTGACTCCTCTGCCGCAAAGATGATTCCTTTATGCCGGAGGAAAACTTCCCTGCTTAAAGTCTGGAGAAAATTAACTGCTTCAAGATTTTCATTTCCTCCATTAATGTTTCTGACAAAATCAGTGCGCGCGTAATCAAGATAGAGCATTGAAGCAACAGCATCAACACGCAGACCGTCTGCATGATATACATCAAGCCAGAAAAGAGCATTCGCAATCAGAAAATTTCGCACTTCATTTTTTCCATAATCAAATACGCAGGTATTCCATTCCGGATGATATCCTTT
>JBFZEW010000139.1:0-2766 GCA_041306665.1 Spirochaetota bacterium
AGATAATATTGGAAGTATCAGGGAGGAGAAAAAAATGGGTCTTGCTGAAAAAGTCGAATTATGGCGTGAAGAACTTCTTGAAGAAGGCGAAAAACGCGGTATCGAAAAAGGCATTGAAAAAAGTCTTCATACTACTGTAAAAAAGATGCTTTCTGAAAAAGTAGATTATCGAATGATTTCGCGTTATACAGGTCTTTCTGTCGAAGATATTGAAAAAATAAGTAGTAATCAGAAAAGCAATTTTGAATTTTGAATTATCACTTTTAACTTTCACCTTTTCTTTTTTTCTCATCTGCGTTCATCTGCTTCTATCGAGCGAAGCGGGCGGTTAAAAGCAATGAATAATAACGGCAATGAATAATTAATAATGAATAGTGAATAGTGATTTCAGCAGTATAAATTAACAAATTAATGTGTTTAAATATTATTCATTTTTCATTGTTCGTTATTAACTGATATGTTAACCATCTGCGTTCATCTGTGGCTAACTGAACACCCGTCACTGTTTAACCACCCACCTATTATCGGTTAAAAGCTCTATAAGCTATATCCTTTCTGTAAAAAGCCCCGTCAAATTTAATTTTCTCAATTTGCGAGTACACAGTCTCTTTTGCTGATTTTAAATCCTTGCCTAAAGAAGTAACAGTTAAAACCCTTCCGCCGGACGTTATAATATTTCCGTCAGAATCCCTGTCTGTACCGGCATGAAAAACTGTTACATCTTTTCTAACATCACTTAAACCGGTGATTACTTTCCCTTTTTCAAAAGAACCCGGATAACCGCCGCTTGAAATAACAACAGTGATGGCGGACTCATTTTTAAATTTTATATCAGTATTTCCTATTACACCTTTTATCGAAGCGTTAAACAGATCTCCAAGCTTCATGTCCAGCAGCGGCAGTATAACCTGCGCTTCCGGATCACCAAAGCGTACATTAAACTCAAGAACTTTAATATCATCATCCTTTACAATCATTCCCGCATATAGAATGCCTTTAAATGGCGTGCCTTCTGCTGCCATTCCGTCAACGACCGGCTGAAGAACCTTTTTTTGCACAAGATCGAGAATCTTTTGTGTAGCGACTGGAGCAGGCGCATATGCGCCCATTCCGCCGGTATTCGGACCTTTGTCTCCGTCGAATACGCGTTTATGGTCCTGTGCTGAAATCAGCGCTTTGATATCTTTTCCATCGGAAATTCCCAGAATAGATACTTCTTCACCTTCAAGAAACTCTTCAATAAAAATTTTATTCCCATCAACATATACGTCTTTTAAAAAATGCAACGCTTCCATTTTATTCTGTGGAATACCAACTCCCTTCCCGCCAGCAAGACCGTCTAATTTTATTACAATTGGATATTCATTTATTTTTTCGATATGAGAAAGTATTGCTTCTTTAGAAACAAACTCATGATATTCCGCGGTAGGAACATTATATTTCTGCATAATTTTTTTTGCAAACATCTTACTGCCTTCTAATTGAGCAGCAGCTTTTGAAGGACCGAAAACAGGAATTCCTGCCGCATTTATTGAATCAGAAAGACCATCAACAAGAGGCGCTTCTGGCCCGACTATAACAACATCAATAGAGTTCTCTTGAGCAAATTTTATAACATCCGCATGATTTTTAACATCTATTTTCACACGGTACTTTTCATCAATTCCGCCATTTCCCGGCGCAACATACACCTCTGAAGCACTGCCGTCATTCAGTAATCTCCATGCAATAACATGCTCTCTTCCGCCTGATCCTATAACTAAATATTTCATTCTCCGCTCCGATTGAATAAGTTTGTAAAAATAGATAAATCACATTACGTATAAATAAATTAAATTTAGATGTTGATTTGTCAAGGGAAAGTTAAATTGATTTCTAAAAGAAAAGGAGGGTCTGTGTCTGTGTCTGTGTCTGTGTCTGTGTCTGTGTCTGTGTCTGAGACTTTTAATTATTCATCATTCATTATTCATTGCCTTTATGTCTGTGACTTTTTACTTTGACCTGAAATTCTCTACCTGAAAACCAACGTAAAAACCCTCACGCTGATCACTAATCCCTAATCACTAATCACTTATCACTGTTTAATCTCTGACATAGATTTTACATCCCAGAAAAATTTCTCATCGATTTTATCTCCATTAAAAACAACACCTTCATTTTCAAGAAGTCTTTTCTGTTCTTCGGCTGCAGCGCTGCCAAGACGCAGAGTTCCATCCTTACCAACAACTCTGTGCCATGGCAGAAAATATTTTTCAGTCATGCTGTGCAGTACCCTGACAACCTGCCGTGCACCGTTCGGCATACCGGCAAGACCGGCAATTTTTCCATAATTAATTACCTTCCCCGCCGGAATATTCTGAATAACGGAAATTATATTTTCAGTGTTTTTTTCCATATTTATTTTATCAAACTCATTCTCATCAGCATCATCAGTATTATCTTCGTTTTCAAACAACTCAGATTTAAAAACTTTTATTACTGCCTGCTGTTTTATTTTTAATTTGTCAATTCCAGATCGAAAATAAAAGCATCAAAGTCTCCATTAATAACTAACCATTCACCATTAACTAAGAACATACACATACACATACACTATTCACTGATCACTAATCCCTAATCCCTAATCCCTAATCCCTAATCACTTATCACTGTTCATTATATTTCTTGACTCTCCCCCTGGCGGAGACTGCATCTTTAATTTATTAACAATAAGGAGAGCAAACAATGAAAAATTTCAAATCTTTTTTAAGTGAGGATAAGTTCAAC
>JBFZEW010000140.1:0-2518 GCA_041306665.1 Spirochaetota bacterium
GCTGACACTGTATCAGCATCATGATCATGTTTTCCCTGGAGGTCAATGACTCCGTTACAGACGCAGAAATACGTCGAATTCTCATTTTCAACTTTCAGACAGTAGCTTGTTCCCCTGATTGCCGCAGTCATAGTCGGAGTTCTGATTTCATAAGCTCCTTTATCAGTAAAAATTCTCCTCGTGATTCCGGCCATCCAGCCTTTATTGAGCTGAAGATAGCTTCCGCTTTGCCGGGTTAAATTATAAACTAACTGCGAATTTTCTTTTATATCAATCGCGGTTTTCTCATCAATGATAATTCGGCATACTGATTTCGTTCCAGTTTCAATGACATCTCCGAACCGGATAATTGATGAAACAACGGCACTTTTGCCGTTAACTTTAACATCGCCGATTTTTACAGAAATTTCAGCTTTTAATTCAGAACTTTTACTGAATAAAGAAAAAGAAGACATTAAAATAACGATGAGTGTGAAATTAAAAATTATTTTTTTCATATTTACCCCGATATATATACTATATCATAGCAATATTTCCAAAACAATCAATTTTAACGTAAAAAAAATTATTTTATCGGAAGCCTCAAATAATCGAGTGCTGAAACTATCTCAAAACCTGCATTCAGATAAAGACCCAATGCCCCTTCATTTTCAGCATGAACATCGAGATTTATCGCCATTAAAGGATTAACCTTTGAAAATTTTTCGACAGCGAAAGAAAGCGCCTGCCTTCCGATTCCTTTTCCGCGGAGAGACTTATCGACGCAAACGCCATGAATGTAATATCTCACGTCTTCAACGTAAACTCCGATCATTCCGGCGATTTTTCCGTTATACAAAACCGTGTGAAATAATCTTCGTCCACCCGTGAAAAACTCCTCAATGAAATTTTCGGATTCTTCAATCGACTCATGAAACGCTTCAGAATTTATTCGCGCGAGTTCGCTTTTATCGGCCGCTTGAACTGGACGTATTTCGACATCTGGTCTATTTTCCGCAGGAGTAAATTTTTTCGCATCAAGAGACATGGAATATTCGGAATATTCATACTTGGCGCCGATTAATTCCATTACCATTTGCGAAGTAACGGCTTTTTTATCGCAGACAAAAAGAAAATCAGGAATGTTCCGCTTTTTCATTTCAACGGCAGCTTCAGCAAGCAATATCGTAAAAAGTCCCTGCCTGCGGAAATCCGGATGAGTATACGCAAGCACTTCCGCTTCGCAGCTACGCGGCGTGAAAAGTGAAATTGCAGAAATAAGTTTATTTTTATCATAGAGCAGAAATGTATTAATATCATCGGCTTCTTTGAAACAAGTATCCGCGAAATAGGAATAATGAGTTTTATCGAACTTATTGCATAACTCAACTAAACTCTGAATATCCGTGTTTTCATTTTCATTTACAGCAGTGAGCCCTTTGATCACATATGCCATGTCAGCTCCATTATCATAAGTTATTTAATGATTTCAAAACGAAGCAAATCTGCATGCAATAATTATTCCTGTCAATTATTTTACGAAGGAAATTATCTAAATAAATTTTTGGTGTTCTCTTCATCAAAATTTTAATTACTATAAGTTCCCTTTTTAACGCGTCAGATTTAATCGTAATTGTTCATGCTTAACGAAAAATTAAATTGTTATTAATGAATTTATGTAAATTCAATTTAATTGAAAGCATTATTCGGAAATAAGTTTTTTCATTTTAGAAAGGATTTTAAGATTGAACATACTTCCCTCTTTTAGCCCGCGGTAAAGATACAATGATTTTTTTACGGATTTCAGTTGTTCATTCGTTTCATCGTCAATGTCATAACCTTCTGTAATGGTGTGAATGACTTTCTGTACAGATAGACCAATCATGTCTTTCGCGTTTACGCGGGTGGTAACATATTCATCGATTCCGTCAAGACGTTTGATTATTTCTGAAATTCTTTTTTTATCATTTGAATTTATTTTAGCGCACAATTCTTCAGATAAATTCACGGCTGAAGACAATCGCTGCGAAAGAGTTGATATTTCATTCTCAAAAATTTCAATATTTTTGAGAATATCTTTTTTCATTCCAACAAGATCATCATGGCGAATTTCTTTCCTGCAATAAAGTTTATCGATGAATCCGGAAATATCCGAATCGGGAATTTCCTGGACATCATCTTGCTTCATATGATGCGTATTTTTAATTTTCACGCCGTCAATAGTCGCGTTAATCAGGTTTTCATTATTCTGCTTTTCGAACCAGTTTAAAAATATAACCATTTTCTGATTTGTATGCGCTTTGCCGCCGTTTATTGAATCAAGATAAATTGCCGGAAGCGCACGCATTTGTTTTATATTGAACATTTCCTGATTTTTAAATCTGAAAGTAACATTATGAATCTGCTCATCCAGATATGAACCTTTCGCATGAGCCAATCTTTTAGTGAAAGAAAGATCCTGCCCCGTGAGATAAATTTTCTTTACACCCAGCCGCTTCGCGAAATCATATGCATTTGTGGAGACAGAACCACCGTGAGT
>JBFZEW010000141.1:0-6382 GCA_041306665.1 Spirochaetota bacterium
ATCAACGGAACAGGACACACAATATCTCCATTCATTTCAGGAATAATAATTGCAGAGATAGGAATTAGAAATATTTGGATTGTAATATTTATTTTAGGTGTTGTATTGACCATGATATTCTATCAAATTTACCTATGGCAGCAACGAATTGCCGTAAAACAACTTTCATAACAAATACTATCTATACCAAAAAGCATATTTATTAATATAAAAAAAGATTTACAATTTATCATGGGAAAAGTTCTATGATTATTATATAGATACGAGGAAAAAATGAAAATACGAAAATATCTTATTTTGACGATTATAATATTACTTGCGTCTGCATTATGCTTCGCGAAAACACCTGTAAAAAAAGCGATTAAAAAACCTGTCGCAAAGAAAACAATACAAAAAAAGACAACTCCTAAAGCAGAACCTAAACCGAATACTAAGATAGAAAATTCTTCTCAACCAAAAAATCATAATATTTATTTGGCATTTTCAGCACTACCTATTTCCATAGAAGGATTTGAGAACTCGGATTTTACAGATTTTTATGACGATAAAAAACAATATCAATATATTGCAAATGAAGGAAGAATTTTTCTTAATTCAGAAAATCTCAATCAGCAAACTTATCTATATGGATGCATGCTCGGATATAAATATGTTTATAATAAACTTGGCTTTTCAATTGATGTAAACTTCCATACGACAAACGATATTTATTTATTATCATCTTTTTTAGGATTTGAATATAGATTTATAACAAATCAAAAATACTATATCGGACTTTCGCCGAAAATTGGATATTCAATGTTATTAATTAATTATGGTCCGGCCGAAATGGCTGCAGGGTATGCTGATAGTACTGTTCTTTTTAAAAACGGGAAGCCGGTTTATGAAATAAAAAGCGGCGACTCTATATATTTATACTCTCATGCACCTACTTTCCAGCTTTTTTTCACTAGCGGATATTCTTTGGGAGCTAATTTGGAAATTTTTGGCAACATTGGAATTTCTTTCACGAAATATAATAATACTCAGTTTTATATAAATAATAATTTCATTAAATTTAACTCGGAACAATTTGTAAATCACATGTCCTATTCATCTTTTAATGAAAGTAATAAAATTCAATCAATTGGCGCAATTATAAATATTGGCGCAGCAATTAAATTATAGATCGTTTTATTTCCCACCGAAAATATAAAAAAATTATAATTTTCTAAAAAAAATTTAACATTTTTTCCTTCATTTTCGTTATATATATGAGAACGAAAATGGAGGAAGTATGCATAAAACCAGCTTAAATATCAACAAAAAACTTTATCTTAAATTAGCCGCAGCAAGTAAAAAATTTAATGTCAGTAAGAAGTATCTAATAATCCGAATTTTTCATTATTGTCACGAGAATCTTAATTTTAACAAGCAGATTACTGGGTGTCTGACAGGTTACCAGAAAAAGATGCCTGGCGATAAATGGAAATGCTTACGGATAGACTTTAATGACACGCAATGTGATATTTATCTTTTATATAGAAATATGTTTCGTATTAGCTTAAGTAAACTTTTAGCTGTTGGTTTTTTTCTTTTCTTTGATCAGATTATTGAAGAGTTATCTGGCAAATCCGATACTGAAGAAGCAGCAAAAGAAATTATGATTAGTTATACGGAGTTGAAGCAAAAATATAAGTATATGTTTAAAGATGTGTTCAAATATTTTAATTTACCATCTGAAAAAAAGACATAACAAGAAAACACACCTTGAAAATACAACGAAATACAAAATAAAGGCAGCTAAGTAAAAGCTGCCCGATAAATTCATGTCTATTACAGTTAATTATTTTACATTACTACTGCTATAATGCATCCGATACCTACTGCTATTGTATAATAACCGAAAACATCAACACGTACTTTTTTAACGAAATAAAAAAGAATTCTCATTGCAAAAAGCGCGACAATTACTGTAATTACCATTGCAGCAGCAAGCGTTATAAAAAATTCAACATTCAGACTTTTTCCAGTAACTTTAATTCCTTCAATTAATCCTGCACCCGCAATAACAGGAATTGCCATTAAAAATGAAAATCTTGCCGCATCATTTGGTTTAAGACCAGTGAGTAGACCTCCAGAAATGGTCATTCCACTCCGTGAAATACCTGGCATAATCGCTATTGCCTGGAAAATTCCAATTAAAAGTGAACGAGTAAAACCCGTTTGCTCTAGAGAGACATCTTTGACTTTAATGAATCTTGTGGACGCAAGAATGAAACCATTTACTACAAGCATGATACCTACAATGAGAAATGAATTAAAAAGCATCTCAATATAATCATTTAAAAAAATACCAATAATGCCCGCAGGAATTGAGGCAATTAGAATATAAAATGGGAGTAGGAATCCAGAATTTTTAAAATCCTTTTCAATAATTGCTGAGAAAAAATCTTTTATTATTTTAATAATATCCTTTCTCAGATAAATCAATACAGCGATAAGTGTTGCTACATGAAGAGAGACATTTACGAATAAATTAATTTCATCTCCGACCGAACTTAGTATTTTTTGAATAAATGGGATGTTTTCACAAATAACAAGATGACCTGAACTTGAAATCGGTAGAAATTCCGCTATACCCTGAACAACACCTAAAATAATTAAAACCATAACTAAATACATTGGACTCTCCTTTTATAAAAAAATAATTTGCGTTTCGATTAATGGTGTTCGCTTAACTGTTCTGAAAAGAAGATTTTTTAAATTTCTTTTAACAGTGACCGATACTTCTGTTTTTGTTATTTTATTTTTAGGAAGCTTATTTATTCTGTTTTCAACTTCCAGATAAATCATATCACGGATTTTTTCATTCTCAAATTCTGCAAAACCGCGTGTAAAAACTACAGGCGGATGCATTAACAGTCCTTCGGCAAAGACAAGCGTGACGATAATTATACCATCACTAGACATTGTCTGACGCTCCTTTATCATGCCGCTGCTTAAATCTCCGGTAATAGAGCCGTCAACAAATACATTTTGAATTTGAATTTTTCCTTTTTTTTCAAATTTTGTTTTTGTCAAATCAAGAATATCTCCATTTTCTGCAACAACAATTCGGGATGGCTTGATGCCAAGTGATTCCGCAATTTTTGCATTTGCTTTTAAATGTTTATATTCTCCGTGTATCGGCATGAAAAAACTCGGCCGCACAAGTGTGAGAATCATTTTTATTTCTTCCTGTGATGCATGTCCCGAGACGTGAATATCTTCATCCTGCTCATAATGAACATAAGCTCCAAGTCGTAAAAGTGCATTAATAACATTACCTACAGTTCTTTCATTGCCGGGAATGATCGATGCTGTAATGATAACTCTATCACCGGCTCCGCATTGAAAATTACGATGTGTTCCGTTTGCCATCCGCGAAAGTGCGCTCATCGGCTCACCCTGTGTGCCGGTGCAAATGATAACGATTTTCTTGTCAGGAAACTTAGAAGCATGTTCCGCTTCAATTATTATGTCATCTTTATAGTTCAAATATCCGAGATCTCTCGCAATCTCAATATTTTTTACCATTGTTCTTCCGCTGATTATGACTTTCCGGTTATATTTTCTGCACGAATCAAGAACCTGCTGAATTCTATTTATATTTGACGCAAATGTCGCGACAATAATTCGCCCGTTTGCAGTTGAAAAAATTTCATTCATTTTTTCAAAAATTACCGACTCTGAGCCGGTATATCCGGGACGCTCCGCGTTTGTACTGTCACACATCATTAAAAGAACGCCCCTTTCGCCATACTCGGCGAAGTGATGCATATCCGTTACCTTTCCGTCAACAGGAGAAAAATCAATTTTGAAATCTCCTGTATGAATGATAGTGCCCAAATCAGTCGTAATGGCAAGTGCGACTCCATCAACAATCGAGTGGTTAACGCGGATGAAATCCACTTTGAAACATCCGATCTCAGCGATATCACGCGGCTGAATTTCAATAAGCTTTGGTTCTATCAAATATTTTTTATCTTCCAATCTGCTTCGGATTAAACCAAGAGTTAATCTCGTGCCAAAAAGAGGGACGTTAAGCTCCTGAAGAAGGAAACTCACTGCGCCGATATGATCCTCATGTCCATGCGTGATAACAATACCTTTAACTTTATCCTTGTTTTCCCTGACATATGTAAAATCAGGAATGATAAAATCTATTCCATGCATTTCCGGAGTCGGAAACATAATTCCGCAATCGACAATTAATATCTGGTCTTTGTATTCAAATACAGTCATGTTTCTGCCGATCGTATCAAGACCGCCTATCGGAATAATACTGAGCTTGTCAATGCCCGGTTTTTTTAAATTTGTTTTCATATACCTGTATGCCCGAAACCGCCTGCGCCGCGGTTACTTTCATTTAAATTTTCTGTTTCAATAAACATTCCTGAATATACTTTTGCGAAAACCATTTGCGCGATACGCATGTGATTCGTAACAGTAAAAGCTTCAGAACCGAAATTCGCCATAATCACCTTAATTTCACCTCGATAATCGGAATCGACAGTACCGGGAGAATTCAAAAGTGTAATTCCATGCTTTGCTGCAAGTCCGCTTCGAGGTCTTACTTGCGCTTCATAACCTGCTGGTAGTTCAATTGATATTCCCGTGGAAATAAGTTTAATTTCACCCGGTTTAATTATTACATCTTCCTTAATAAAAGAATAAATATCTGCACCAGCAGCTTCTTTGCTTTTATATTCAGGTAATTTCGCACCTTCATTTTTAATTATTTTTACAGGAATCATCAAAAACTCATTTTTACAATATTTACGCGGATGATTCTATATATTTTCATACGATAGAACTGTCAAGAGAAAAGACGAACATTGCGATTTTATATTCATGAAAATATAATCTTACTTTTTTATTTTAAATCTTAAATATTGAACAATTCCAAGATGAGACTCAAGAATTTTTTCAGAAATAACTGCTTTTTCATAGGGCGATAAATCTTCAAGCAAATGGTTAAATGACATGCTCTGCGGAACATTTTTTTCATCAATAAAGTTATATATTTCCTGTTCAGCGATAAATTTCATTTTGCGCGAAGTCCATTTAAGATTAAACAAATCAGGAAGCATTTCAAAAATTTTTTCCGAGTATTCAGTGAGAGTCATTTCCTTCTGTGAAGAGGAAAGCAGTTTCTCGAAAAAAACATTTAAACAAAAATCATCCTGTTTCTTTAACCTGACAGGTTCCTGGCTATGAAAACATACATCACCGGAAGCGTCATAGGAATAATAAAACTTTTCAGCTTTTTCTTCAATTGCCGCGTGAGGATGAATAAAAGCGCATTCTTTAAGAAGAGGTATTTTAGATAAAATTTGTTTTTCATTCTTATTTTTTCTCGTGAAAATAGATTCCTCATCATATTTCCACGGCGAGACGACTTTGGCCTTGCTCAACACAAACATATCGCGTCTGTTATAGAACAAAGGTACCGCATAACCTGCAGCAGTTATGTTGTTTAAAACGAAAAGAGCGTTATGCGAAACAAAATTCTGCTCAACATAGTCACCAAACGGCTGAAAACAATAAATGTTCGAAGATGATGATTTTACAGATTGTCTCTGCTCGGAAATATTTGATTCATTTGAATCAATCATGAACGCGGGAAGAGTATATTTCAGATAAAATGGGGTCACAGAAACAAATTCACCGTTATCCCCTGTAACATCTCTTGATATACTGCTGATCCTGCTGATTTCAATGCCAGATTTCGGATAATATGCGCCATTTATGTAATCTTCAATAAAATATTGAAATTCATTGCCTGAAAAATCCGGTATTTTCTTTGTCCGGTCGATTTTCATTATTTACCTTCCTCCTTACACAAATCATATAAATAGAAATATTTCAAGAAAATTATTAAAATTCTGAAAATTCACCGTCAGTAACAATTTGAAACAATTAAAAAATAATAAACTGAATTGAATGTATTTCTAATTTTTTTGTTTTTGAAACCTCAACAATCATAAAAAGATTTTCACTGACTGAATTTTTTCCTGAATTTTCGATTTGAAAATATAATTTATACCGCGGCATTTTGTTTTTCAAGCCTGCATATGAATAGCTTACAGGATTCAGCGATTTTACAAGCAAAACATAATCATAAATTTTAATCAATGACTCTTCGAATATAACTGCTTTGTCCGCATCAACAAACGACCACATGTTTATTATTTTACTGGAACTTTTTGACTGCAGGACAATCGTAAGCAACTTACCAAGTTCTCCGGTTGCCGGCAAAAGCCAATCCGGCATGAAAATATCGTCTTCAACATAATCTTTGGAGACAAGTTCATTTACGGAAAATGAATAGTTATACATACTGCCGTTTGGAATATAA
>JBFZEW010000142.1:0-3108 GCA_041306665.1 Spirochaetota bacterium
CTTGAAAGAAGGCGCTGATGCAGTTTGCCACGGAGCTACAGGCAAGGGAAATGATCAGGTCCGTTTCGAACTCGCGTTCAAAGCCCTTGCTCCGCAGCTGAAAATTATTGCTCCTTGGAGAGAATGGGATCTTCACTCAAGGTCTCTTCTTTACGATTATGCCGAAAAACATAACATACCGGTGCCAGGCACCAAAGCGAAATCATACAGCATGGACAGAAATCTTCTGCACATCAGCTACGAGGGAGGAATTCTTGAAGACCCCTACAATGAACCTGATGAATCAATGTTTATTCTTACAACGTCTCCGGAGAAAGCTCCTGACAAACCCGAATACGTTGAAATCGACTTTGAAAAAGGCGAACCTTCAGCAATAAACGGAGAAAAACTTTCTCCTGTTAAATTGATGGAAAAGCTGAATATAATCGCCGGTAAACACGGAGTCGGAAGAGTCGACATTGTCGAAAATAGACTTGTAGGCATTAAATCCCGCGGAGTATACGAAACTCCTGCCGGAACGGTTCTTGTCGCGGCTCATCGTGACCTTGAATCAATTTGCCTTGACCGTGACACGCAGCATCTAAAGGATAATCTGGCAAATGAATACGCGACTCTTGCTTATAATGGTCAGTGGTTTGCGAAAAAGAAACTTGCTCTGGACGCGTTTATCGATGAAACACAAAAAGAAGTAACTGGAACCGTAAAAGTTAAGCTTTACAAAGGAAACTGCATGATTGTCGGACGGAAATCGCCTGTTTCTCTTTACAGCCAGTCAATCGCTTCTTTTGAGCATAGCGAATTGTATAATCACGCGGATGCAGAGGGCTTCATAAATCTTTTTGGTCTTCAGACAAAAGTTGAGGCAATGATTCGAAAACCGCAATATAAATAGTCTATAATTCAGATTTAAATAATGTCATGCGGCCGGTATTTTCAAGTTTTGAAATGCCGGCCATTACGCACCGGGAGTTCATGCAAAAGAAAAAGATTTCATCATGTACAAAGCATATAGCTTGAGCGAGTCTATAATGGAAAGATTAAGCAAAAAATAACGCAAAAAAACATATGAGCACGGTATTTCCCCCAAATTCCATCAAAAATCATAATTATGCCGAATCCTTAACAGGATTTTTAAAAAGCAAATAATTTCCCAATATTTATGATTTAATTCAAAAAAAATACTTTACTTTATCTATTAGTTAACATATATTTGATGAAGTGAGTACACTTTTTGTTACTAAATCCGGAGGAATAATGGATATCACGTTTAAGGACCATGGTGAACATAAAATAATTGCAATCGCCGGCGAAGTTGATTTATATAATGTAAGCGAATTGAAAAAACAGCTTTTCAGCATTACAGATGGATCATGCCCAAGTGTTGTTATTGACATGAGTAATGTAAATTACATGGATTCATCCGGGATCGGGGCTCTTGTTGCTGGTCAGAAAAAAATGAAGGCAAACAGCGGTAAGTTCGCTCTCATGAACATTCATGATGACGTATTGAACATACTTAAGCTCGCAACCCTTGATAAATTTTTTAAAATTTACAATAATATTAACGAACTTATTTAAATAATTAAATTTATAATAAAAAAAGGAGCCAATCGGCTCCTTTTTTTATTATCTTCAAGCTGCATCAAAGCTGATTACTTCAAAACGAATTTTACGTTTCTTTACAATATTTGATATATTTTCAATTTTTTCGACAATTTCATCTGAAAACCACTTTTCTCCGCAAATCAAACATATTGAGGCTGGAACATTTTCAAGTACAAGTATTCCATCACCGATTTTTGCTGTAAAAATAGTTAAACCCGTGTCGATTTCTCCTTTGCAATACGGGCAGACATGCATTTCAATATTCATTTTTTTCTCCTGGTTTTAAAATCATTCTCAAAATGCTTCAGATCCGGAATATATGCTGTAATTACATATAATATATCATTTTCTTCGTTAAATGCAACAACAATATGAATATTTTCATTATTCCGGAAATTACATATTAAATAGCTCGGGAAAGGTTTGTCAGATTCATATTCTTCTATAACATCGCCATTCCGGATACAATCATAAATATCATTCCGGGTAATATTTCTTGAAATCATCATTTCAACTGCATGTTGTCTAAAAAATATTTTTCTATTACGGAGAGCATTTTGTATTTTCTGTAATTTATTATCCATATAATCCGGCTTTTAATTAAACATTAATTATTTTCAATCCGTGGTAAAAAGATCTCTCGTGTAAACTTTATCCTTTACATCCTGAAGCTGATCGCAGAGTCTGTTTGAAATAATTACATCTGAAATTTTCTTAAATTCAGAGAGATCTTTTATTACGCGTGAATGAAAAAAGTGATCTTCATGAAGAGCTGGTTCATAAACAACGACTTCAATTCCTTTAGCCTTAATGCGTTTCATCACTCCCTGAATTGATGAAGCCCGGAAATTGTCGGAATTTGTTTTCATGGTAAGGCGGTAAATACCTACAATTTTTGGATTTCTTTTTATTATCATATTTGCAACATGATCTTTTCTTGTGCGGTTTGCTTCAACAATTGCTTCAATTATATTGTTCGGCACATCATCGTAATTCGCGAGAAGCTGTTTTGTATCTTTTGGAAGACAGTATCCCCCGTAACCGAATGATGGATTATTGTAATACCTTCCAATGCGCGGGTCGAGACACACACCTTCGATAATCTGTTTCGTGTCAAGACCGCGGATTTCAGCGTAGGTATCGAGTTCATTGAAATATGCAACGCGCAGCGCGAGAAACGTGTTTGAAAAAAGTTTTACCGCCTCAGCTTCCGTTGAATCAATTAAAAGAACTTCAATATCCTTTTTAATTGCGCCCTGAACAAGAAGATCGGCAAATTTTTCCGCTCTGTCCGACTTTTCGCCGACAATGATGCGTGACGGATATAAATTATCGTAAAGCGCCTTGCCTTCCCGCAAAAATTCTGGCGAAAACATTACATTGTCGATTTTCATTTTTTCTTTAATGTGTTTTATGTAACCAACCGGAACTGTTGATTTAATGACCATTACAGCGGAAGGATTAATCTCATTTACATCTCTGATAACCGCTTCGACAGTGGAA
>JBFZEW010000143.1:0-2853 GCA_041306665.1 Spirochaetota bacterium
CCTGAACCTATAATAAAAAAATTTATGTCAGATAAAAAACTTATTATCTGCGGCATGGGCAAAAAAGGATGTGCCCTTGGACATGATGGTACTATCCGATATTTTCCCGCTCTCGAATTAAACAAACCTGTCATAGATTCAAATGGCGCAGGAGATGGTCTTGCGGTTGGCTTTCTTTCGTCTTATTTAATCGAAAACTTTTCCCTGGAAGATTCTATTAAAAGAGGCCAGATCGTGGCGAGATATTCCTGCACAATAAAAGCATCAACATCCGAATTAATTACTAAAAATCAGCTGGATAATTATTACAGCAGATTAAAATAATCCTATACTGTATCTTCAAATAAAATTCCTTCGCCTGTTTCAATGTGCTTTAAAAGGGCAGTAAATTCTTCATGTGTTATATTCCGCTTTTTCGATTCTATGATATTCCCATAATCATCGAAAAATAGCATTTCAATAAAATATTCATTATAAACTGTACGGATGTTAAATCTATAGCAGGCACTTTTTTCAGACAGAAGAAGATTGACAGCTCTTACAATTTCAATTAGCTCTTTTATATGATTGATTGTTTCATCAGCAACAGGTAATTTATGCTGATCAAGCGTATCCCGTTCCCGGTTACTGTAGCTATTTTCTATTGTATTTTTGATTTCTGAAGATGCTTCCGGACTTTTTATATCTTTAATTTTTTCCCGAAGTTTTTTTGCGATAAAAAAACGAGGCAGCTTAATAAAAGGAATTGTTATCATACTTGAACCTTTCTAGTATTTTTATAGTAAAAATTTAGCATTAATTTTTGATTTAATTATTTTTCCATATTACTGCTTCATTAAACAATAGGATTTGTTTTCTGTTTGTAAAGTTAAAATTTAATCAGACCGGCAGAATTGTGCAATAAAACACTTTACAGGATTCGAATGCCGTTTATATTGAGTTATTACAGAATGATTGTTCATTTTAGAACTCTAATAAAAATATTGACAATTTTTCTTTTCTTACAATACTATATAATTATGCATGGTTTTATAAAACTTCATTGTCATGAAACAGCAAAAGTCAGTAAAACCATCGTTTTACTTTGACATATAACAAATAGTTTTAAATAACGATATTCAGCATCTGAGGGAATTTATGGCTAAAACAATTTATGAATCTTTGAGAATCGGAATTATCGGCGGAGGCGCTGCCGGCATTTCAATGGCATATTATTTAAAACGCAAAGGCTACATTGACGTAACAATACTGGAAAGAGAAAATGAACCGGGAGGAAAATGCTGTTCATTCATTCATGAAGACGGCGTTTATGAGCTTGGCGCTGTTTTAGGAACCTGGGATTACAACGCTACTCTGGATTTAATGAAAGAAGCTGACATTGAACCAATGCCATCCGTGGAATATCCGAAAACTCCAAAAATCGATGAACTGTATAAAAAAGGAATCATATCTCTTGACAACATCTTTCCGGGTTATATTTCGCTTAAAGAAGCGCCGCGTCTTCTTCAGCAAGTAGCAAAATACAGAACATTATCAAAAAAATACGCCCGTTTATACGAGGCTGGTCTTGATAATCTGCCTCATGAACTTTATGAGCCTTTTTCAAAATGGTCTAAAAAACACGGAATGAAAGAGCTGGCAAAATTAATTGAAATTCCTTTCACAACTTTCGGTTACGGATTCTTTAAAGACATCCCGGCAGCCTATGTTCTTAAATATATGGATTTCCCGACTGTCATGGCATTGGTTAAACCGCATTCATTTTTCAACTGGAAAGAAGGTGTTCAGAATTTATGGGTTAAATTAGCTGAGAACCTTGATCTGAAATTAAATGAAGAAGTAATAGAAGTAAAAAGGGGCAATAAAGTTAGCGTAAAAACAACAAAAAATACTTACGAATTTGATTATATCATTTATACTTCACCGCTTGATGAAACTGTTAAATTCATGGATGTAAATGAAATTGAAAAAGAACTTTTTGAAAAGATTGAATATATCAATTATTTCGCTTTTACCTGTTCGATAGATGATTTTCCATATCCGAGCGGAATTATTCCTGAAAACTTTAAAAAAGAAAACCGCGGCGGAATAATGATCTGGGACAATCGCAAGAGAGAAAACAACATATACACATTGTACGTAATTGGAGAACCGGATTGGACTCAAAAAGAAATTGAAGAACGCGTTGAAAAAGAAATCAGTTCACTTGGCGGTAAAATGGGCAAAGTACTCAAATTTAGAAAATGGAAATATTTCCCTCATGTTTCGCCAAAGGAATTGAAACACGGTTTTTATGAAAAACTTGAACTGATACAGGGTGAAAACCGTACGTATTATGCGGGAGAGATAATGAACTTCTCAACTGTAGAATTGACATGCCGTTATTCAAGAGAACTTGCTAACCGTTTTTTTAAATAATGCTTTTTTATGGGCATCGCTTAATTATTGATGACGAGAGTAAAATAATCTCTCAAAATTTAAAATTAATCATTAATGCTTGACTGAATTTATTCTAGAAGAATAATTGTTTTAAAGGGGTATTAATGAAAAAAATAACTTCATTACTATGTTTTGTTATAATTCTCATTCTGAGCATTTCAAGCGTTTCTCATGCGGAAGAAAAAATAAGAATTATAACTGAAGAATATCCTCCCTACAACTTTGTCGACAATAATCAAATAAAAGGTCTTTCTGTTGATGTAATTAAAGCAATTTTTAATGAGGCGCGTGTTCCTTATTACATTGAAGTCAGTTCCTGGGACAGCGCGTATAACGAAACAATTACGAGACATAATACTTATCTATTTTCTACAGTAAAAAACAGCGAAAGACTTGATATTTGTCAGTTTATCG
>JBFZEW010000144.1:0-3326 GCA_041306665.1 Spirochaetota bacterium
CAATAATGCTGTTTTTTTGTATGATTTTTGATTTATTAATGAATTGGATATCAGATTTACTTCCAACAATCCATATATTTTCAGAACTATCAATATTAATTGAGTAATAATTCGGTTTGCTTATGGCGTCTGAAAATTTATTTGTAAGGGCGGTTCCCGCAATCAGAAGAATCGGTCCCAAAGTTAATGTTGCCCAGTAAATTATGAACTTCATGTAAAATGGTCTTTGTTTTTTTATTTTCCAAATGTTGTTTAAACTGTTTTCAAGCGAGCGAAGTATGGCTGTGGCTGAAAAAATCAGGACAACAATACCAATTCCACCAATGCTTGCCGCATTGTCGATTAAACTTGAAATTACATCCAGTATCGGGGCAATATTCAGTTTATGAAGATTATGTTCGAAAAGATATTTCTGTATTAACAAGAAAATTTCATCTTTCTGCCGGCCGACTTTATTTATAATCGAATAAAATGTCAAAGCGACGGTAAGCGTCGGAATCAGGGAGATTAAGGTTGTGTACGCTATTGCTGAAGATTTGGTGAGGCAGTCATCTTCGAAAAACTTTTTGCCTGAAACCATGAAGATTCTGATTATATATTTGATTTTTGTGAATAAAAAATTGTATTTTTCTTCACTATTTTCATATTTTTCATCCGCTGTATTTTTTATTTTTTTCAATAATTTATTGAACCATGATTTTTTAGGCTTTAATTTTTGCTCTGAATCATGCTGTTTTATGGTTTCATGACCTATATTTTCCATTACATCCTCTACTTTATTTTGTAAATATAGTATAAATTAGTGATTATAATATTCAATAAAATTTTTATTGACATTGCAAAAAACTTGAATTAGTATTCTGGCAATAAAAATTATTTGGAGGACTCAATGAAAAAGGGTATTATTATTCTTGCAGCATTATTCATGCTTGCCGGAATCGTATCTGTTTCTGCCGCAGATGAAGTTGAAGGATATTGGAAAAGTGTTGATGATGAGACAGGAAAGATTACAGGATACTGGAGATTTGAAGTTAAGGGTACTACTTTATACGGATATCTCGTATCTTATCCGGATATGAAATCTTCTGATAAATGTGACAAATGTTCAGGTGAGTGGAAAGACAAACCAACAGTCGGAACTGCTTGGGTAAAACTTAGCAAGCGCGACTCTAAAGGCGTTTGGTCTGATGGTTACATTATTGATTCGGGAAAAGGGAAAAAATACGGTGCAAAAGTATGGGTAGATGGCGGTAAACTTCAGGTCAGAGGTACAATCGGCCCTATCGGGAAAACTCAGGTTTGGCAGAAAGCAACTGAGGAAGCAGCTAAAAAGGGATTTTAATATCTGATTGAGTTAGGCACTTTATAAAACCAGCATTTTTAATGTTTAATAACCGAAAATACTGGTTTTAATTTATTTTGTGCCGGTAAGAAACTTCAAAACAGCAATTTTAAAAGAGCACTTATGTATAATTTTAAACCCGGAATAATACTCCGGGTTTTTATTTGGTTTATTCGTAATATTCGTTTTCTTCGCGATTATTTCATCATCATTCAGTTGCACTTATCTATTGATGATGGGCTGCTTAAAATCCATTTATTACATTAATTTTTAAAAATCATTTGACAAATCTTACTGATAAATCAAATTTGTAACATTATAAAAAGAAAGGATGTGATTTGATGCCAAATGCATTGGAAGTCAACGTTTATGACGGCGATATTGAAAAAGCCTTCAAAAACCTGAAAAAGAAAATGGCATTAGAAGGAATCTTCAAAGAATTAAAAAGAAGAAGATACTTCGAAAAACCTTCGCAGGAAAAGAAACGCAAACGCGAAGAGGCTGAAAGAAGAAGACTTAAAAAACTTCGACGTCTTGCTGCTCAGAATAGAACAAGAAAATTCAGCGCAAAACCACCATCAAAAAACAGATAAAACATCCGGCGTAAGCCGGATTTTTTACATTGAAAATGGATACACTATTTAATATAAATTTCATCACGCCACTTGCTGAAAAATGCAGACCTAAGACTCTGAATGAATACATTGGTCAAAGGCACTTATTGGACAGCGGTAAAATAATTTCATCAATGATTGAAACTGAAAGACCGCTTTCGTTAATACTGTGGGGTCCTCCAGGAACAGGAAAAACAACTCTCGCGCGGCTTCTTGCCGAAGCGTTTCAAATGGATTCTTATTTTTTAAGCGCGATTTCAGCCGGGGTTGCCGACGCGAAAAAAATTATTCTGAAAGGGAAGGAAAACAGGGCGCTCGGAGTAAAGACCCTTCTTTTTTTGGATGAAATTCACAGATTCAATAAAGCCCAGCAGGATTCCGTTCTCGGAGCTGTGGAAAACGGTGACATTGTTTTAATCGGTGCAACAACAGAAAACCCTTCTTTTTCAATTATATCTCCGCTTCTTTCGCGGACCAGAATAATAAAACTGAATCCTTTTTCACAAGATGAACTCAGGCAGATATATCTTAATTCGAAAGAGAAAAATATAATATCGCAAGATATTAATTTCCCGGAAGCGGTTTTAAATAAATTATTTGAATATTCATGCGGAGACGCGCGCAGAATGTATAATATCATTGAATCATCAATCAGCTGCGCGTCCGGCAATGAAATAACGGAAGATATTTTTCTTGAAGCGATAAATTCTCTGCCAAGTTATTTCGATAAAACGGGTGACATGCACTATGACACAATCTCGGCGTTTATCAAATCAATGCGCGGATCAGATCCGAATGCTGCAGTATTCTATCTCGCGCGGATGCTAAACGGTGGTGAGGATCCAGTCTTTATCGCCCGTAGAATGATCATTTTCGCGTCTGAAGATGTCGGCAATGCTTCTGTTCAGGCGCTGAATTTGGCTGTATCAACGCTTACAGCGGTGCAGAATATCGGCATGCCTGAATGCCGGATCATTCTTTCTCAATGCGCGATATTTCTTGCCTGTGCTCCAAAGAGCAACGCATGTTACATGGCAATTGATGCTGCCATGGAAACCGCAAAGAGTTCCGGTGAAAATATTCCGCTTCACATACGCAATGCTCCGACCAACATGATGAAAGATTTCGGTTATGGCAAAGGATACAAGTATCCTCATGACTTTCCCGGTAATTTTGTGCAGGAATGCTATCTTCCTGAAGATATTAAAAATATGGTTTTTTATAAACCTTCAGAAAATGGTCAGGAAAAACAGATTAAGGAGCGACTTGAAATACTTTGGGGGGGGGAAGTAATTTTGAATAAAGACAATGTACGTGTGAGCAATAGTTAGTGGTTAATAGTTAATGGTTAATGGTTAATGGTTAATGGT
>JBFZEW010000145.1:0-3993 GCA_041306665.1 Spirochaetota bacterium
ACTCTTTGACTAACGCGCATAAATCAGCTATATCAATTTTTAAATTTTCTGCAGTTCCGTTATAAAGCCTGTTTTCTTCATTATCAAATGATGACAACGAAATGCTGATAGTTGAGATCCAGACATGATTTCTTAAAAATCTGAGATAATTTTTATCAAGCAGAACTCCAGTCGACTGCATTTCAATCCATCTAAACGGCTTCGAAAGATTTTTATTTAATGTTCCAAACATCTGGAGAAAAGCTCTGTTCTGTTGAGGTTCCGAATTACCAGTAAGCATCACGGTATTGCATCCATTATCACGGGCAAATTCAAGCCGCCGGATGTAATCTTCGAGATATAAATCATAAAATGGAAGATTCCCGTTAAGCATATTTGGATAATCTTCGCAATGCATTTTTGATACACAGAACATGCAGTTATTAATACATTTTTTATTAGGTACAACAACTGAAAGACTTTGAATTATCATATAACATCCTTAATAAATGTAACTACTGGTTTTGGGAAGTGCCCATAATAATTTAAAATAATTATTCATGAATAAAAATCAAATCTTTTTTATAAAAATAAAATTTAAGTGAAACGAGTCAAAAACGTAAGCGCTTACATGGAAATTCCAGCACCAAGGAAAAGTCTTAAGTTTTCAAAAACAACGCGGCGAGGACTGTCTGAGTGAAACAAGTTCCGCAGCCGGCGAAGGTTTTAAAATTTAAGACTTTTCCGCCGACCCTCTGTTTGAGCGAAGCGAGTCAAAAACATAATAACCAGCAGGAAAAATTTTTCAGATGAGAGAGGGTGATATTTTTTTCTATTTCGAAGTATCCGAGGACTGTCTGAGCGAAGCGAGTCAAAAACGTAAGCGCTTACATGGAAATTCCAGCACCAAGGAAAAGTCTTAAGTTTTCAAAAACAAAGCGGCGAGGACTGTCTGAGTGAAACGAGTTCCGCAGCCGGCGAAGGTTTGAAAATTTAAGACTTTTCCGCCGACCCTCTGTCTGAGCGAAGCGAGTCAAAAACGTAATAACCAGCAAGAAAAATCTTTCAGATGAGAGAGGGTGATATTTTTTTCTATTTCGAAGTATCCGAGGACTGTCTGAGCGAAGCGAGTTCCGCAGGATACGAAGAAATAGAAAAAAATATCACCCGATCGAATCAACCTTCCTGGAAACGACGTATAAACGCAGGAACATTGAGATCTTCCTGAGAATAATCGCGCGTACGGGAATTATATTTTGAATAGGACTGACCGGAATGATCCATGTGAAAAGTATTTCCAACTGCAATTTTCTTATCATTAGGCATGTAATTATCGTAATTATTCTGAGTACGAAGAACTTTCAAGTTAGTTGCGGCAATATGATTATCATCATTCACGTTATTCATGTAAGCAGATTTTGTATTTAGCATGTTTCTTTTTTTATCAAAACCCGTCGCAATAACAGTTACACGAACCTTATCGTTAAGCGCGGGATCAATGGTTGTGCCGAAAATTATATTCGCATCCGGATCAACCTGACGCGTGATAAGATCAGTGACTTCAGTTGCTTCATGAAGAGAAAGATCTGTTCCGCCTGCGATATTTATCAATACCGCTTTTGCGCCTTCAATGCTGATTTCCTCAAGAAGCGGAGAATTAATTGCCATTTGAGCGGCATCAATCGCTTTATTTTCACCTGAACCGATGCCGACTCCCATTAGAGCGTCGCCAGTTTCTTTCATCACGGTTTTTACATCTGCGAAGTCAACATTAACAAGACCAGTAACCATAATGATGTCAGAAATCCCCTGCACGCCCTGACGTAAAATATCATCGGCAAGTTTGAAAGCTTCATCAATCGGAGTACGTTTATCAATTATTTTAAGAAGTAGATCATTCGGAATTGTAATCATTGTATCAACTTTTTCTTTGAGGTTCGCGATACCTGCTTCAGCTCTTTCAGCGCGTTTTTTACCTTCAACTTTGAAAGGTTTGGTCACTACGCCGACGACAAGAGCACCGGTTTCTTTTGCTATTTCAGCAACAATAGGCGCCGCCCCCGTTCCTGTACCTCCACCCATGCCCGCGGTAACAAATACCATATCCGCACCTTTCAGCATTTTCTGAAGCTTGTCTCTATCCTCGTTCGCAGCTTCTCTTCCGACTTCGGGGTCAGCTCCTGCGCCAAGACCGCGTGTAAGTTTATGTCCAATATGTATCTGATTGCGGGCAAGAGAATCATTCAGCTGCTGCGCATCGGTGTTTACAACGATAAATTCAACTCCATCCATTTTAGTGGATATCATCCTGTTTACAGCATTCGTACCGGCTCCGCCGACACCAACAACCTTAATAACAGTGTTCATCGTTTTTTCTTCTTCAAGTTTAAACATATACAAAATCCCCCCGATTAATAAGATATTATACTGATTATGTCTCATTATGTCATCCACAATTTTTATTTGGATGCATTTTTTTGCAAAAAATTACAGATATTCTTCAATCCATCGCTTTAATGACTGCCAAAACGACGTAAAACCATTTTTCTTTATTTTAATTTTAGTATTAAACCTGCCAGCTCTAACGCCATATTTCAAAAGTCCGACAGCATTGGAGTATTGAGGAGATGCGACTACGTCTTTAAGACCTGCGATGTCTCGGCAGAGACCTGTCCTTACGGGAAGATTAATAATTCTCTCTGCGGCTTCTACAGTTCCATCGAGCATTGAACCTCCGCCGGTGATCACCACGCCAGCGGCAAGAAGATCTTTTTTGCCGCTGCGAAGAAGTTCATGGTCAATCATTTCCATCATTTCAATTATGCGCGGTTCAATGATCTGAGTAAGCTCCTGTCTATATTGCCTTCTCGGTGCCCTGTCGCCAACTGATGGGACTTCAATCGTTTCAGAAGCGTCCACAAGATCGACAACAGCACAGCCGTATTTCTTTTTAATAACTTCCGCCGAATCCTGCGGAGTGCGGAGTCCTATTGAAATATCATTTGTAACATGAATCCCGCCTATCGACAAAACCGACGAATATGCGACTCCACCGTCAAGATAAATTACTATGTCAGTGGTACCGCCTCCGATGTCGACAAGAGCAACACCAAGTTCTTTCTCATCAGCGGAGAGTACGGCTTCAGCAGACGCGAGAGGCGAAAAAATTATATCGGAACATTGAAGCCCCGCGCCGATTAGAGCTTTTGAAAGATTGTTAATGCTGCCGCTTGAACCTGTAATGATGTGAACTTCAGCTTCAAGCCTGACACCGCTCATTCCGACAGGATCTTTAATGCCGACCTGGTCATCAACCGTGAACTCTTTTGACAGAACATGAAGTATTTCTCTGTCAGCCGGAATTACGACAGCCTGCGCCGCTTCAATAACGCGGCGAATTTCAGAATGAGTAATTATACGGTTTCTGTTTGAAACAGCGACGACACCTTTGGAATTTTCACCCTTCAAATGCTGACCCGTAATGCTGACAAGCACGTTTCCGATTTCAGTACCTGCCATAAGCTCGGCATCTTCAACAGCCTTGATAATTGCGGAAATTGTACTGTCAATATTTACAATAACTCCGTTCTTAAGACCCCTGCTCGGAGCGATTCCTACTCCGGCAACTTCAGCAGTACCGTTTTCACCCATGAATCCAATAACAGCGCAGGTTTTTGTAGTTCCAATGTCAAGTCCGACAATTACATCTTCCATTTCATTTCCCCGATTATGTCACTTTATTACTGTTACGTTTTTTTCTAGATTAAGTTTTTCAGGATAAAAATCAATTCTATCCAAATATGCAACGATATTATTTAATTTATAAAATCCGGCTGCAGAATTATCAATAATAAAATCAGTTCTGCGATTGAAGCATTTTACCCTAAAAGAATTAAATTCAATTTTGATAGTCTGTATCTGCCCCCAGACTTTAAATTTTGACTGCGCGTCTTTAAATAATTGTAAATTCACCATGAGCTCATCATTTGCAATGTTGTCCGTAAAATATTCATC
>JBFZEW010000146.1:0-4202 GCA_041306665.1 Spirochaetota bacterium
TATCAATTCCGTTCGCGTCAGGCATTTCAATGTCCAGAAATATTACATCGGGATTCAGTTCATTGAGATGATAGTTGAATTCATCTTTGTTTGTGCATACTTCATGAATATATTTTCCTTCGAAAATATCATGCAGTACTCTTCTAATGAATTTATCATCATCCAGCGCAAGTATCTTAATCTGTTTTTTTTCAAAAGTCATCGGCTAAATTCCAGTATTTTATCAGATTCAATACTATATTATTTTCCCGGATTATTCAATTACTATTTTAGCAAAATCAGCTAATTCTTTAAACCTGAAAACTCTCGATATTCCGCGCTGAAATTCAATATGAGTTAATTTTGTAATGTTTAAGAGCATTTTAAAAAATCTTAAATACTGGTTTTATCAACACTTGCGCTGACACTGGGAACATCATAACAATTGTAAAATAATGTTCCCGATAGAATCTATTCATCACGCCCAAGCAGACCCGCGCGAAGCAGAAAATAAAATAATGTTGCGATTGACGACGCGGCTGCGGCGACATAAGTCCACGCGGCGGCATTCAGTACGGACGATATTCCGGCAGATTCTCTGCTGTTTACAATTCCGTACGACAGAAGAAGCTTTTTCGCTCTTGCCGAAGCGTTTATCTCAACCGGAAGCGTGACAAGCTGAAACGCGACAACTGCTGCGAAAAGGAAAATTCCGACTTTAATTAGTCCGGTTGAACTGATAATGAAACCTAAAAATATGATAACATATGAAAAATTCGAACCGATTGACGCGGTCGGCACAAGAAGATTACGCAGAGACATCAGCGGGTAATTCTGTTTATGCTGAAGAACATGTCCTGCTTCATGCGCTGCAACGCCAACCGCCGCGATTGAACTGCTGTCATAAACTTTCGGCGATAATCGTATCACTTTCGATGCCGGGTCATAGTGATCGGAAAGAAATCCGTTTGTCTTTTCTACTCTTACGTCAAAAACATTATTCTGCTTGAGAATGTAATCAGCAACCTGCGATCCGGTCGCTCCCCGTTCTATTCCATATTTTGAATATTTTGAAAACGCCGACTTCACTTTAGCCGAAGCGAGCAAAGACAGCAGCAAAAACGGAATCATTATCATCCAATAAATCGGATCAATACCTAAAAACATAGTTCCTCCATATCTCAGTAATTTGTTTTCTAATGCAGCGTTTTGTTACAAATTATTTACGTTCACGAAGGATAATAGCAAGCTCATGCATGCCGCATGCGCGTCAAATAATCGCGTATTATCTTTCGATTAATATTCCATTTATTTTTATATTCAGTTTTATAATTCAAAGGTGATTTACAGGGGAATTACTTAAATTTCAATTTTTGCATTATATTATGAGCACAAATACTGATAAATACGGCATTTGCGATTTTTAAAAATGAAAATACCGGTTAGTAGAGATACCATAATATATTTGACATATTCAGCATAACTTTTTACAGTCATATAAATTCTTGGAAGGACGACCAAATGAAAAAATTTATATTTATATTCCTGCTCATTACCTTGCCGGCATCTATTATTCTGTCCCAAACAGCGGAATCTTCCGCTCAAATTTACAGCCGCGCGCTGATGATGAAATCGCAAAAGCAGTATCAGAACGCGATCACTGAATTAAAAAAAATTACTGGTTCCGACATTCCCCAGGAAACGATATATTTTCATCTTACTGAATGTTATTTTCTGGTAAATGATATTTCAAGCTGCATTGAATATGCAAAAAAAGCCATTAAAATAAAACCTGATTACGAAGAACCTCATTACTACCTTGTTCAGTCATATTTCAAACTCAATCAGTTTGAAAACGCCGTTGACGCGTCCGAGCATGTTTTGTTTTATCATCCTGAACAGATTCAATATCATTTTTTAGCCGCATATATATGTTATTCCGAACTTCAAAACTACAAACTCACAATTTATCATCTTGAAGAACTTCTTGAAATATCCCAAACACGCGAAATTGACGATAAATTCAAAGAGCAGGCTCACATGATTCTTGCTGAATCGTACTATCAAACAAATGATTATGAAAAATGTCTGGATCATTTTAAATTTACAATTTCATACAACCCGGACAATACTATTAAGATTCTGGACTACACGAAACTTTTCATGAAAGATGAAAAATATCAGGACACAATCAACTCGCTTGACATTCTTTTTAAAAATTTGACAAATGTGCAAAAACGCACTGAAGACGCGCATAAACTGAACGCGATTCAGGGCCGTCTTCTTTACATGAAAAATGATTATGCCGCCACGACTTTTCTGCGCGAGGGAATGAAAGCCAAAGACGCTGACGCTGTAATTTCAAAAGGATTGTTTTACGAACTGATAAACAAGGATGATGAAGCTCTTAAACTTCTTGAGCCGGTTATTAAAGCCAACAATAAAATTACTTCAGCACAGTACGCTGCCGGAAAAATCTATGAACGCAAAGGCGACAAAGAAAGAGCATATGAGCATTATATCGCTGCCGGTCTTCAATTAATGGAAACGGACATGACTGACGCTGTGATAAATATTTTCAAGAAAGCCATATCCCTAAAAGACAGCGATCCTGTACTTTACTATTACATTGGCCAGCAATACGAAAAACAGCAGAAATATTCTCTCGCAATTTATCATTACAAAAAATCTTTTTCGAAAGCTGAAGAAGCGGAACAGCTTGTACACATAGGATTTTTGTATCATTTGAACAAAGACATTGATAATTCAAAAGTTTACATAGAACTGGCAAGTAAAGAATTTCCTGACAACGGAAAAGTTTTTTTCTTTAAATCAATAATCGACATGGATAATGACAGACACGCAGACGCCATAAAGAATCTTACAAAAGCTCTTGAACTCGATCCAAACGATGATGTTTATCTTTTCTACATGGCAATGAATTATGAAGAATTGAAAAATATCGATAACGCTATTCTGTACATTGAAAAAGCTCTTGCGCAAAGTGCCGATAACGCGACATATCAAAACTATCTCGCGTACATGTATTCGTTAAAAAATGAGAATCTCGATAAAGCCCTTGAGCTTGTAAACAAAGCGTTATTTTCAGATCCTTTCAACGGTGCGTTTCTCGATACGCTCGGTTGGATTTTCTATCAGAAAGCGGATTACAATAACGCGCTGACATATTTGATGCGGGCGAAATATAATTCAATCGCTTCAAACGAAATTGACCCGGCCATTTACGACCATATTGGCGATACCTACAAAAAGATCAATGACATCCAACTCGCGGTTCATTACTGGAAAGAAGCAATCGCGCTTAAAGAAGACAAAGCTATAAGCAAAAAAATTTCCGAAAGCGGCCAGGGTAAGTAATTGAAAAAATTTTTATTTTTATCAGTGATTTTATTTCTGATTGTGAGCTGCCAGACAACAGGAAAAATTAAAATCGATACCGTGCCGGACAATACAAACGCGGTACTTTTAAAAAATTCAATGAAATACATTGATATTATTAATACCATTAACAAGGCGGCTGCTGATAAAATTGAATCTTCGCTGAGCATTAATGCTGTTGCTGATGGGAAAAAATATAACGCGGCGGGGAAAGGATATTATACAAACAACCCTCTTAACGCAAAAATTATTCTAAACGACAATATTTTTCGTTTCAGGGTGATGGACATACTAATTATTAATGAAAAAATTAGCGTCTACTATCCTCTTGAAAAAACTCTTGTCATTGATAATTTCTCATCTAATGCCGATAACTTAAACCGCAGTACAGGCCAAAGTTCAAATGTTCTTGCGAGTCTTTTCATTGGTAAAATTCCAATGATTGAGCAGTACAAAGTCATTAAGCTGCATGAATTTGCGGAAGAAGGCGAAACATATCTTGAAATTGAAAATGAAAATTATCATCAAACTATTTCTTTTAAAAATGACATTCCGTTTCGCATAATCGTGAAATCTAAAATTTCAGAACAGCATTTTTCAATAAAATACGCGAATCATTTCATTCAGTCTAATTGCCATTTTTTTAAATCAATTGAGGTAATTTCTGAAAACCCGTACTCATACATTAAAATCGATTACTCAAAAACAATCGTCAATGGCAGTTTTAAACCTGAAACACTTTTTAAACAGACCACTCCTTCAGATACAAAAATTATAGATTTAACTAAGTAATTTTTTGGAAAGACCTGAAAGTATGCAATTAA
>JBFZEW010000147.1:0-2665 GCA_041306665.1 Spirochaetota bacterium
TCTTCTGCATTTATCTTCACAAGTGTGAAAACATATTCTTGAACAAACGGACGCAAATGGGTTTCTTTCACGATGTAAACGTAATGCTTCAGCATAACGTTTTTCACCCACGAGAGATACAAATCCGGGAATGTCAACGCCGGCAGGACACGCACTTTGGCAAGGGGCCCGAACAAGCGAAGGACATACTCCTGCTGTGCATTTTTTCTCTTTAATATGTTCTTCATATTCATTTCTAAAATAACGTATTGTTGAAAGAACAGGATTCGGCGCGGTCTGACCCAGTCCGCAAAGTGATGTTTGTTTGATGATTTCTGCCATTTCAATAAGTTTTTCTATGTCGCCTTCTTTTCCTTTACCGCAGCATATATTATCAAGTATTTCTAACATTCTCTTTGTTCCAACTCGACATGGGGTGCATTTACCGCATGATTCATCCTGCACAAAATCTAAAAAAAATCTGGCTACATCGACCATACAACTGTCTTCATCGAGTGCTATCAATCCGCCTGAACCCATGATTGCGCCAAGGTCCGCAACTGTTTCATAATCAAGTTTTACATTAAGATGCTGTTTAGGGATACATCCGCCCGAAGGACCGCCAATTTGCGCAGCTTTAAATTCTTTTCCGTTTTTAATTCCACCACCGATATCATAAATTAACTCACCAAGCGTTGTCCCAATAGGAACTTCCACAAGCCCTGTATTTTTAACAGCGCCAGCAAGAGCAAAAATTTTTGTTCCACCGCTTTTTTCTGTACCAATAGTCTTAAATTTTTCAGCTCCATTTAATATAATCATTGTAACATTTACATAAGTTTCAACATTATTCAACAAACTTGGCTTTCCCCAAAGTCCTTTTATTGCCGGAAAAGGAGGTCGTGGACGAGGCTCTCCTCGTTTTCCCTCAATAGAATTCATAAGTGCTGTTTCTTCACCGCAAACAAACGCGCCAGAACCCATGCGAATTTCAAGATTAAATGAAAATCCACTATCCAGAATATTTTCCCCTAACAATCCATAATTTTTTGCGCTTTCTATTGCCGATGCTAAGCGAGCAACTGCAAGCGGATATTCCGCGCGAACATATACAAATCCTCTCGCACTGCCTATCGCTTTTGCGGCAATAAGCATACCTTCAATTACTGAGTGAGGATCTCCTTCTAGGATGCTGCGATCCATAAATGCACCAGGATCTCCTTCATCAGCATTGCATATTACGAATTTTTCAATTCCTTCTGCTTTTTGAGCAAAATTCCATTTCATCCATGTTGGAAACCCGGCTCCTCCTCTGCCACGAAGCAACGAAATTTTCAGTTCATTTATAACCTGATCTGCAGACATTGAACTGAGTGTTTTACAAAAAGCTGAATAACCACCAAACTGAATATATTCATCAATCGATAAAGGATCAATTTGGCCGCATTTGCTTAATACGATCTTTTTCTGCAGTGAATAAAAATCCTTATCTTCATTATCAGAATGATAAAATTTTTCAGGTATAAGTCTATTTACTATAACACCATTTTTAATATGACTTTCGCAAATTTCAGCAACGTCTTCAGGCTGGACATTTTCATAAATTGTTTTGTCTTTATTTATTCGTACAAGCGGGCCTGTAGAACATGGACCCATGCATCCGACTGGTTTAACTGAAATATTTTTTTCTTTGAATAACTGTATTATATCCAGCGAACCGGAAGCTATACAACCACCTCCAGCACATATAGAAACGACTGTTTCCTGTTTATCCTGAATAACTATACTACAAAATTTTAAAAACTCATTCAAATTTAAAAATTTCTTATTCATGATGATCCTCCTGCACGGTACTATTTCTATAGGAATGCAGCAATTCACGAATTTTAGCTGGTTTTACTCTCTGATGAACATTATCATTTATCATAACTACTGGAGCCAGACTGCATGCGCCAAAACATCTTCCTATTTCAAGAGAAAAAAGATTATCCTCTGTTGTTTCACCAATTTCTATATTTAATTCATTTTTTATTGCAGCTAGAACCTCTTTACCACCTCGAACATAACAAGCAGTTCCAAGACATACTCTGATAAGGTTTTTACCTCTTGGAGTTGTGGAAAAAAATGAATAGAAGGATACAACCCCAGTAACTTCACTATATGGAATATTTAATGTATGGGAAATATATTTTAAAACTTTTTCAGGCAGATACCCGTATATATTTTGTGCAGATTGAAGTATTGGTATAAGAGCTCCATCATAATCTTTCAGTTCTTTAATTACATTTACTAAATTGCTGAATAACTCTTCATTAGATTGGGATTGGGATTGGGATTGAATAAATTTTTCTGATATCATTTGAATCTCCTTTTATTTTAAGGAGATTCAAATGAAGATTATTTGATAGAATTTTAATTTTAGTTATTCTTCAGAAAAATCTCCTTATCTTTCACAACAATAGAGATTTACATAATTTACTAAATTCTATGAATAATTGTTCATATAGTCAAGAAATTATTGATTTTTAATATATTTAATCATGCTTTTTGCAGCATTACGACCAGCACCCATTGCAGTAATTACAGTTGCTGCGCCTGTAACAATATCTCCACCTGCAAATACACCAACTTTATTTGTCATATTATTCTCATCCACAGGAATTTCACCATGTTTCCCAACTTTCAA
>JBFZEW010000148.1:0-3224 GCA_041306665.1 Spirochaetota bacterium
CAAAAGGTCTTGCAAGATACACTCCGAGAGAAATAATCGAACTACTTGATAAAATTGGTGGAGCTGATAAGTTCAACACTGGTGAAATCGAGAAATCAATGATCAACATGTACGGACACTTACAGGGTCATATCCAGCGCGGAATGAACGATCTTGAAAATGATACTAACTCAATTTTAAGACAGAAAACAGATGTTGGTGCTTTTATTCGCGGTGAAAATGCGTATGCTATTTTAAAATGTATTTTTAAAGACAACGAAATGCGTCCTAAATATGTTTATGACGTTAAACTTTCAGTAAACATTCTGGATTCGGAACTTATCAGTCCGATTTACCACTATCAGGTTACTGTTGAATCACTTCTGAAAGAAGCTATTCAGAAGCACATTCAGGAACTGATTGTTAAAGAGATTGACAGACTGAAAGAAGAACTCGTTGATCAGGGACATGCGGAACTTACAGGTTCTGAAATCATGTTTGAAAAAATCAAGAAAATTGAAAATTACACAGATGATGATAACGAAGATGAAAAATCTAAACGTTATACAATTCTTGCTAAGAAATTCTTAGACAGAATTGAAGGTCTTCGTGCAACAATCGATCTTGATGATTATGATCCTCTTAACATTCGTGAGAACATCAAGTATGTTATTGATGAAGAAAACATCAGAAACAGGGGTTATAACACTACGATCAATGCAATTACTTCAATTCTTGATACATCTAAACTTGGTTACCAGGTTTGCGATAACATGAAAAATGCACGCGTATGTATCATCAAAGAATACGAAGAGCAGGATCACACTCTTCTTCCTGATGAAAGATATGACATTCGTCTTGCGTACTATGACCAGGCTCAGTTAAGAGAAACTGTTCGTGAATATGACAGACAGATGGACGCTTTCACAAGAGAAATCTCAACAATGGGCGATGTACTTGATGCTCATTATCAGTCTTCAAAAAGATTCAGATCATTAAAAGATTTTGATGATTTGGCTAAGAGACTCATGAACCGTGAATGGCTCAGAAGAAAAGAAGCTGAAAAACATGATTCTTCTTTCGTACACAAAGATGATCTTGGAATGCTTTATTGTGAAAACACTTTTGTTGAGAAAAACAACAGAACATATGAAGATAGAATCAAGTTCTTGAAAAGAAGACTTACAACTTATAAAGATCAGCTTCAGAAAATGCATGGTTACCAGAATCCTATCGAGCGAGTTATTCTTGATGAGAGAGTTGACTATGTAATTAAGAGATTTAATGAATTTACATATCAGGTTAATCCTCACCACATTCAGCCAGGTATGATTCTCGATCTTAATGTAACTACAATTAAGAGAAAACAGTTTATGCTGAAAGGCATGGCGAATGTTCTTAATGAATTCCTTTCAGGAGTATCTAAAGGATTCCAGGATGCAGCGTTTGCTACATTTAAACGCAGAAGATCAACTATCAGAGAAGATATTGATCAGTCTTTCGCAGGTGACGAGGACAATTCTCAGAATCTTTTTGAAATGGCATATAAGTCAAACGAAGATGCGATTTCAGGTTCAGTAGATCTTTCACCAAAAAAAGGGAAAGCAAAAAAATCAGGTTTGAAAGAACTGTAAGATTATATTGTTGAATTTTTACAAGCTGCCTTCGGGCAGCTTTTTTTTTAACATTTTATTTAATTTTTTAATATTTACTTGCTATTATTTTAGAAAATGTTTTATAATAGTTAAATTTATTTTTAAGGGGGGATCTCAAGATGTTAGATTCTACTTTTTATGCTCTCGGATCAAAAGTGTCATTCAATAAAGCGCTTAAACATTTTTTTACAGTTTCTGAAGTTGTTGACGGAGTTGAAACGAAAGAAAATCTTGCCGATATGCTGAATCTGCAGTTAGATGAAGAAGAAATAATGCCGGATCAGGTGCTGCCGATCGTCGGAGCTGTGATAAAAGATAAGTTCAAATATACTTATGAGGCTTTCGATATTCCTGTAACAATAAGCGATTTCACGAAGATCGCGGATGTGACTTCAAAATGGACCGCACTGGATCTCGTGATTGTATATTTTAATCCAAACGGTTCTGTATTTGTGATTAATCCAAAAAATGAAAATCACTGGAACAAGGTAAGAGAACTTTCAAGCGATCATCTTATCGTAATATATACAAAATATTTAAAAAGTGAAGAAGGCAATGAGAAGATTGAGAAGGAATCAATTAAACAGATGGAATCCCTTCTTGTCGGCAAAGATGTCCTGACTAACAAGGATTTTATCGATACAGCTTTCAAACCGAAAGCGAAACCGGTTCAGCCTGTTCAAACTCCGCAGCAGGTAGCTGCAGTTGCCGCCGGCGGTTCAAGGAGAAGTACTCCGAAATATTCTGTCCAGGTTACAAATGAACTGTTTCATAATGGAAATGTCGAGTCCTGGAAAAAAATAATAGAAAGTTTTAAATTATCGCATCCGGGTCTTGATGTAATTGTTTATTATGAGGGTGAGCTAATAAATGACCTGAATTCACTGTTTAAATGGGGCAAAGTAAAACACCATGGTCTCATATTCTTCCAGGTTGTTGGGGAAAACATCAAGGATGTTTCTAAACTGCAAAAATATTTATTTGAAGGAGCGAGTTCGCGTTTCGAGCAGTTCCTTCACGGCGCAGTGGGTTCAGTTCTAAATCTTTTTTAATTTTGGTTACTATTCGGAGGAATATTCATAATGGAAAATATAATAAGTTTTAATAAAAGTTTAAAAAAAGTTGATAATAAAGTCAGAAATAGACTTGGAATTCGAGGAAGACGGGCTGTTGATCTTGCGCAAATGGGATTCCCGATTGTTCCGGGTTTTATTATTGATTCTGAACTTACACAGAAATTAAATGATGTAAATCTCAAACAGATGCTGAAAAACAATATTACTGCGATTGAAAAGGAAATGGGGAAAGTTTTTGGCGACGCCACAAATCCTCTCCTTTTGAAAGTGGTACTCAGTTCAGATTTAAATGTGCCTTTTTTCCCTTCAATTCACAATATTGGACTCAATAATGATACTGTTACAGGTTTTGCGAAAGAAACGGAAGATGAGCTTTTTGCTTATGGCGAATTTGCGTTTCTGCTGAAAAGCATCGGGACGAAACTTTTCGATGTTGAAGCCCCTAAATTTTCTGATTCAGAAAAAACTAAATCTAAAAAGACGGTCGATCAGCTGAAAAAAGGGATTGAAGAAG
>JBFZEW010000149.1:0-12363 GCA_041306665.1 Spirochaetota bacterium
ACAACATCTGTTTCCCTGACGGAATTGAATCAGGTTACATGAATAAAGATGATTTCAGCGCGGTTACAGTAAAAATCAAACAGCTAAACGCTGACAGGATTAAAGTTTATCCGCAAATCGCGGAAATCACTTTCATGGACAAGACTTCCGACAATAGCATGGATTCGACAAAATTTTTCGAAGAAAAATATAAGCTTGAAGCAACAATAGAAAAATTCATTAAATTATAATTGCAAATAAAACCGCGGTTTTGCACAGTGCTGCCGTCAGATATATTAAATGGAGGAAAATCAATGAGTCATGTTAAAATTTTTTTGAAAGGATTAATAATAGGAGTGGCTAATATTATTCCGGGGGTATCCGGCGGCACACTTGCCCTGATTTTAGGTTTATTTGAAAGACTCATCAGCGGCATACACAACATTTCCTTCAACACAGTTATAATTTGTTTAAAGTTATTCACATTTAAAAAAGAAGCAGTTTCGAACTTTAAAAAAGAAATGGAAAAAATTGATTTCGTTTTTCTTGCAGTTCTTTTTTCAGGAGCGCTTGCGTCAATATTTTTATTAGCTTCTTTAATGAGCTATGTTCTTGAAAAGCAGCATGATCCGACATATGGCTTTTTTTTCGGCCTCATTCTTGCGTCAGTTCTTGTTCCGTATAAATTAATTAAAAAGAAAACTCCAGCCGTTTTTATCGCGTTGATTATTGCTGTTTTTTGTGTTGCTTCAACTTCATTCTTTCTTTCAAACGAGAAAGCTATCGCGAAGGAACAGGTAAAATACGAACTTCAGCTTTCCAATTCAAACACCACGGCAGTAGAATATTCGCTTGTTCAGGCGCTTATTCTGTTTTTCGCGGGGGCTATCGCCGTATCTGCAATGATTCTTCCGGGAATCAGCGGATCGTTTTTGCTGCTGCTGATGGGTCAATATTTTATTATACTAAAAGCAATATCCGATTTCAACCTGCTCTATATCGCCTCCACAGGACTTGGAATTACAATCGGTCTTGTCGCATTCACGAAATTACTCAATTATCTTTTAAAAAACTTTCATGACATTACAATGGGATTTTTAACAGGACTTGTCGCAGGTTCGTTATATGTAATTTGGCCGTTCAGAGAGACTGTTCAGGTCGGAACTTCCGCTGTTGAAGGATATCCCGTGACTGTATATCTTAACAACATTATTCCGCGGCAAATAAACGCGTCACTGATAGCGACAATCGTCAGCTGCGCTGTGGGATTTATTACAATAGTAATCATGCTTCAGATTGAAAAAAGAATTCAGAAAGCATAAAAATATTTTTAATTCGTTCCATACAGTACAGTATGGAACGAATATTTACCACACGTAATAAAAATAGCTGCGTCTAACAGATTTCAGTCCGCGTAACATATCAACAAAAATAATTCAAATGAGATTTTTTTAATTTACAATAAAGTTTATTAAGTAATTATCTAATGCATGAAATGAAAACAGGAGTATTCGCTATGCCTTCATCGAAACGCGGCAGCACCGCAATAAAAGTAACTTATATCGGTTCAGTAGTGAATATTATTTTAACAGGCTGTAAGCTTTTCGCGGGGTTCGCGGGAAACAGCCGCGCAATGATTGCGGATGCCGTTCATTCATTGTCGGATTTCGCCACTGATATAGTCGTGATATTGAGTTTTTTTATTTCAGAAAAACCTGAAGATGAAAGCCACAGTTACGGACACGGAAAATTCGAAACTCTTGCTTCAGTCATAATTGGTCTGGCGCTTTTCGCGGTCGGGCTCGGAATTATATATTCAAGTTCATCAGCTATTTTTGATTATTTTAACGGGATTCCGATTCAAAAACCCGGAATTATCGCAATCGCAGCAGCAGCTGTTTCAATTCTCAGCAAAGAAGCTCTCTATCAATACACTAAAGTCTATGCCGTAAAATTAAACAGCTCCGCGATGCTCGCGAACGCATGGCACCACAGGTCCGACGCTTTTTCATCAATCGCCACGCTTATAGGCATCAGCGCCTCAGTATTTTTCGGCGAAAAATTCAGAATCTGCGATCCAATTGCAGGTATAGCTGTAAGTTTTTTCATTATAAAAGTTGCCTTTGATATAGCAAAAGACAGTTTCAACGAGCTAATGGAAGCTTCGCTTAGCAAAGAGACGGAAAAAGAAATTCTGGAAATTATTTCGAACGTGAACGGAGCACAGAATCCGCATAAACTGCGAACAAGGAAAATCGGAAATAAAATCGCCGTGGACGTGCATATCAATGTTAACGCTGAATTGAACATTGTGGAAGCGCACAATATTGCTACTGAAGTTGAAAAAGCGCTTTTTGAAAAACACGGAGAAGATATTTTCGTTAATGTTCACATTGAACCATTTAAACAGGTTTAATGTGAAAACAGCGCGACTTTGCTAATTACGCTGATATTGAAATTATTTTCTATATGATACTGACAGCGAAAGATTCACGACCCGAGTTCCGTCAAAAATAACTTCATTATAATAAGGAAGGTATGACGAAACTAAACTTCCGACTGACAGCGTGGAAGAAATTGTTTTTGTAAACCGAAACGTTACGTCCAGCCCAATCACGCCTGTTGAAACGCTTCCCAGATTTACCCTCTGTTCTTTTCTCAAGTACAACCCCGGTGCCGAACGGGTATATTTCGCGGCGCAAACTACCGTCTCGTCATTGATATTGTATAAATAAATGTAATATGGTATAATCAGCAGCCTGCGGAAAAACTGAACTGACAATGCGGCGCCTGCCGCGGTTCCATATAGAAAAACATTATCATCTATTTCCGCGACGACATTTACGTTCGCGCCAAGATCGGAATCATTGTAAATATACTGTTCAGACTTGATTTTCAGCAAACCATACTGAGCATAAACACCGAGAAAAACAGGAAAAGAAAAATACGCGTTGTTGAAATAATCAATTCCGAATCCGCTGAAAACTGTTAAATTTGTAAAATTGATTTTATTGATGATATCGTTATTGACCGTTGAAAACAGCGCCGAAGCAACGTTTCCGGAGAGATTAGAAGCATTCATTGTTCCTTTAATGGCGATATCATTCGTAATCGCGTATGATCCGTCAACAGCAGCGGAAAATCCGGATGATTCATGAGAATTCAAATATGGTTCGCCGTAATATGCGTCAACCCAGCAGCCGTTCAAAGTACCGGAAACTACATAATCATCATGATCATAATTTGTAAAAGGTGTATAACTATCCACAAACATTGATGAATTTACATTGTAAATGCCGCGTATTTGATATTTCACAACTTTTTCATCAATCGAAAGCGACTGAGCCGAAACGTTCAAACTGAAAAAAATCAAAATCAGCAATGTAATCAACCGCGTAATAGACATCTTAAAACCTCGACTCTCTCGAAAATATAATCAGAACAAGATAATCCATTATAATATGCGCGTCGATAACTGTAAAGAAAAGTTATTATCATATTGACCAAAATTTAATCTGAATCTTCTAAACACAGATGTAAATCGGCGGTTATTTATATGCGGTAATTTACATTAACCCGGAATTTAACAAATATTTTATGAAAATAATTTACTAAAAATTTCACAATTACTAAATTACAAGACTGGTAAATCCGATATTTAAAGCAATATAATAAAAAAATTAAAGAATTGGTATATGGATTTAACATTAAAAAGTAATTTTCACAGCATTTTGGTTTATTCGCTTAATTCGGCGCAGATTAATTTTTTGGGAGAATCTCTTGACCGGAAATTCAATCTTTACAAAGAATCAGGGTACGGCACAACTATTCCTATACCACAGCAGACTTCCGCGGATATTATTACAGAATATTTCGACAGCGAAGAGGAAATTGTCCAGCTATTCACGATTCTATTACGTTTCGACGGCGAGCGTTTCTACAACAGAATTCTAAACATAAACGGCAGGATGAAGTTCATTAAAATTCTTGAAAAACGGAAATGGGTATTCGATCCTGATCTTGTTTATTTCACAAGAGATCCCTTTTACGAACACGAAATAAATTTTCTTAAAAAAATCAGGGTTATAGACTTACGCAAAGTAATTGACATTCCCGGTCTTATCGATGAAATTACAAAAACCAGCACAACGCTCAGCTTAAAAGATCTTGAATGGCGTATTAACCTGCGTCTTTACGACCTTGACCGCGACAATTCATCATTAATCAGAAAAATAATTGAAATGCTTTTAACGAAACAGAATCTTCAGCCGATAGCGTTTGAAATGTTCACGTGCCTCAAGGAGCTGGCGATAAACGCGAGCAAAGCGAACTATAAAATTCTTTTTGAAAAATTCATTACAATTCCGCAGGGAATAAACACAAAAAATAATTATGTTCATTTTCTTAACATGTTTAAAGACGAAATTGAAGAACATGGGAATACACGCCTATTTGAACTTGCCAAAGCAAAAGATAAATACATAAACATTACGTTTCAGTCAACCAATTCCGGAATTGAAATGTGGGTAACGAACAATCAGAATATTTCAGTAATTGAAAAACAGGCTATCTTAAAAAGACTCGGCCACGACGCAAATTTTAACGCAGCGGCATTCATGGATGATGAAACCACCGAAGGCGCGGGCCTTGGTTTAATGCTGATACTTCAAATTCTTAAAAAATATACCGAAGACAACGCTCCGCTGAAAGTTATTTTTTATCCAAATTTCATTAAAATAGGTTTCACTCTTGCCAGAGAGGACATGTACAATAAATTAAATCCTGAACCTAACCCCGACAATCAAAAACCGGAAGATTAGACTTCCGAAACGAAAGTTTAATCGCATTTATTGTCCGCTTCCATGACTTTAATGTCTTTCCATTTTTCAGTTTTAAACCGGATGAAAAACGCGGTCGCTACCATTGGAATTGTAAAAACAAAAGCTGTCCATGTTATTTCCGGATTGATTTTTATGATTTTCACAAGAACAAATGTTTCCGCGACAAGCAGCCAGTGAAAAAACACTGAAATTATCATTGTCCAGAACGTGTCGCCCGCTCCGCGCAATGCTCCTGAAAAAACAAGATTACATCCATCCGCGATGACGTAAATTGCGACCATGCGAAGCATAAATACGGCAAGCGGAAATATGTCCGCCGAATCGGCACTGTTCGCGAGAAACACGGAAACGAATAGTTTTGGAAGGAAAGAGTAAAGTAAAATTATCAAAGACCCGTATATAACGGTTAATTTCAGACCTGAATACGCGGAACGTTTTACAAGTTCGGGTTCCATGGAGCCTGTAAACCTTCCGGCAAGAGAAGTCACTCCGATATTAATTCCTATCAGCGGAACAAAGGAAACCATGTCCCAGTTAAAAGCAATCGTCACTGACGCGGCTACGGCAGTACCGTAGGACTGAAACATAAGCACGAGAAGATCGAATGCGAGCAGGTTCAGAAAAAATTCAATGCCGCCCGGATAACCGAAGCGAAAGAGTTTAAACATGACTTTTCTGCTGAAATGCAGACTTTTCTTAAAAGCGAATTCAATATGCGAAAATCCGAATATTATGTAAGCGCTTAGAATGACAGTGAAACCGCAGAAATTGCTGAAAACTGTTCCAATCGCTGCTCCTTCAATGCCAAGCGCAGGAAAACCCGCTTTACCGAAAATAAGAACATAATTAGCCGCGACATTAACGCACATTGTCACTATTGACGATACCATGACCACGCGCGTTTTACCAATTCCCGAGAAAAAACAATTCAAACTGTTCCGCAGAACGCTCAGCACTGAGCCGTACATTAATATTTTAAAATAACTTCCAGCCGTAGCTATCTGCTCATGACTTTGACCTGAAATTTTAAAAAGCCACATGCCGACCGGCACCAGCGACAACATGAACGGATAACTTAAAATTGAAATCAGTACAGCCTGATTCGCGGCAATGGTGCATTTTTCTCTTTGACATGAACCGTAATACTGAGCGACAAGCGCAGTCGTATATCCCGTTAGACCGAAGAAAAAAGTTGTCAGCATGAAACTCGTCAACCCTCCGCTCATCGCGGATGACATGTGAAGCGGCGAGAGTCTGGACAGAAAAAGACGATCCGTAAACATCATTACAGTGTCGCATGACTGGCTCACTACCATGGGCAAAGCTATCGCGAACAACTGGTTTATGCCGCCCTTGCCTTCGAAATGTTTTTTAAAAATATTTTTCATTCGTCCAATTATTCATGAATAGTCTGAAACGTAAACTACAAATCAGATTTAATTTCAATTATTTACCGGATGAACCAATTCATGTCTAACATGCTTCATCTCTCGATGTGCGATTATACTAATAATTATCCACGCGAGAATGTCGCCTACGGGATAGGACATCCCGATGCCGTTCAGTCCGAGGCCTGAGATTCATTTATAAAGACATGGAACAGCTTATGCGGAAAAATTACTGAAAATATTGAAAGCAATGTCAAACAATATATTTGACAGATTTCTTCGGAAGATAAATAAAATTCTTCAAAATCTTTAAAATAAATATTGGCATCGATAATGACCGGCAGAATTATTGATTATTAAATAGAACCGCCTGTCATAATTTATTTGACAGAATGTTACATTCGGACAAATAAATTATATAAAATCCGGATAAATGGAACGACCAGCAAATGCAGGACAAACACGACAATTTGAAGCAGAATCCATTCACTTATAAATCAGGGAACGATAGAATTATCATTTCCTATGATGGTAAAATCATTAAAACACTGAAAGGATTAGAAGCTGCCAAAACAATGAATAAACTCGAAGCTGCCGGTGACTATGAAAAGCAGATGATTTTAGCGAAAATAACCGGTCACTTTAAACATTAGGAGTAATCATGAATATTGAACATGTCGCATTATGGGTTAATGATCTTGAAAAAATGAGGGAGTTTTATGCTGAATTTTTCGATTGCGAAAGCAGCATGAAATACATAAATGAAAAAACACAGTTCGAATCATATTTTCTTAAATTCACCAACGGTGCCAGGCTTGAGCTTATGAAGCTTCCCGAAATTCAATTCATGTCACGCGATGATTCAAAAAAGTATTACGGTTTCGCCCACATTGCGATATCAGTCGGATCGAAAAATAACGTTATTCAACTAACTGAAAAAATCAGGGGGAAAGGCTGCGTTGTTTATTCCGAACCGCGCGTCACCGGTGATGGATATTTCGAAAGCGTCATACTCGATCCCGAAAACAATAAAATTGAAATAACCGAATAAATAAAAATTTCCGGTAAAAGCGAATTTGAAAACTTTTCTACTTGCATATTAAAACGTGAAAATTTATCATACATCAATAAGTTTTTTCCGGAGGAAAAATGAGAACAATCGCCATTTCAAACAACAAAGGCGGTGTCGGTAAAACGACCAGTACCGTAAATATTGCCGCCGGACTCCGGAAACTTGATAAAAAAGTAATGGTAATTGATATTGATCATCAGGCGCAGACCACATATCACTTTGGAATCGCGCCAAAAGACCTCGAATTCAGTATTTTTGAAGTAATCAAAGGAGAGATCGGATACAAGGACATTATGATTCAAAAAAACGGAATCGACATTTTACCAGCGAAACCCGATTTGAAGGATCTGGACTTTTTGCCTTTTCCCGCGAAAGAATTTCTTCTCAAAGAGGCTCTTGACAAGGTAAAAGAATATGATTACGTGCTGCTCGATTGTCCGCCATCGCTCGGAATTCTTACGTTAAATGCTCTGACATTCGCGAAAGAAATATTCGTTCCGCTTCAGCTTCAGTTTTTACCGTTTCACGGAATGTACAATTTATTCGACGGAGTGCAGATGGTCAAACAGAGACTGAACAAAGAACTTGAAATCACAGGTATTATTGCTACAATGTACAGTTCCAATAAAAGCATCAACCGTGAAGTAATGGAAGAAACCGAAGCGAGGCTTCCCGGAAAAATGTTCAAAACAATCATCCGCGAGAACGTCTATCTTCAGGAAGCTCCAAGCTGGGGCCAGACAATTTTTGAATATAAGCCTGACAGCAATGGAGCGATCGACTATTTGAATCTTTGCAAAGAGATTATCTCGCAGGAATAAACACGAAACACAGCCGCCTGACCCGACTGCGAAAAAATACTCCATTACAAATTGATCTATAATTAAAAAATTCAGATAGAACTTTATTTTGTTAATCTGCTGCTCATTGTTTCATTAAAATTCACGACTAAGCATATTTTACTTTCACTCATCGCCCACTTCTTACTGGACAAAACCGGATAAGGGTTCTCTTGAAAATCATAATGATGACTAACATGGAGTATTTAGAATTTCAAAGATTTTCGGAGATATTGAAAAGATAGATGAAAACGATAATAATATAAAATCCAACATGTCGGAGCACGCATTACTCCGCTTCGACAGGCTCATACAGCACCCAGCCTGTACCGCCGCAATTCGGACACTTTATTTTTTTTGAAACAACCGCAGGCGCGACTTTGTCGCCTGTATACTCGCCGGAATTCTGCTTCTGCTGCTTTTCCCATTCATATTCCCGCACTTCATTGTTTCCCCGAAAAACAGATGCCATACAGCCAACCGCCGGAGGCAGGTCTTTTTCGTCCGGTTCTTTTTCACCGTATCTTTCATACTCTTCAATTTCACCTGATCCATGACAAACCGGGCATTTTATCCAGTTTCCTTCTGCCGGCATTTTTTTTATTGAGTTGCCAGTACAGCTTAAAACGATTATCATCAATAATAACTGCATAATGTTTTTCATGAACACCTCAAAAACTCATTTAGTCAAACATCCCGCGGATGTCTTTCCGGCTTAAAAAAACAATCAGAAAAACTTCCAGCAGCGCCAGAACCATTCTGAACTGAAAGTAAACGTTCACGCCAATGAGAAGATTACTCAACGCTTTAAAGTTTATAAAGTAATATATCATTACCGCTGGAAAATGAATATCAAAAAAAATCAATGCAATCAAACGGCCAATGTTTTTCCTGCGGTACAGTAACACCGACAAAGCAATAATCGCTGCAGTCCCAGTAAACCCCGCGATAAAAACGAAAATATATCTGTATATTGAATTGACAGACAGCAGAAAATATACTAAATCAAAAAAGAACAGCATGATGAAATATGGTGTTGAATTCACGATAATTGCGCTGATTTTCATATTTTTCCCGTTCATATGTTATTAATAATATTTTCCTTATATATTGACAATAACAATATGATAAAATTATCATGTAACAGTTACATTTTTAAAAGGAAAAAAACTTGGAAAATACACTTGAACTTGCCGTATCTGAAGAATTTCACCTCGAAAGGCTCGATAAATTTTTAATTACAGCGGCCGAGACCGACTATTCACGAAGCCATCTTCAGAAACTTGTTAAAAACGGCAACATTACTGTAAATGGCGGCATTACAAAACAGAATTATAAAGTCAAAACTGACGACATTATTAATATCAATTTTCCGGCACCCGAAAAATTGGATCTTGAACCCGAGAATATTCCATTGAATATTCTATACCAGGACAGCGACATAGCTGTCATTCATAAACAGCCCGGACTTGTAGTTCATCCCGGAGCTGGGAATTTTTCGCACACTCTGGTCAACGCGCTGCTCTACCACATTAAAGATTTAAGCGGAATCGGAGGAGTCGAACGTCCCGGCATTGTTCACCGGCTGGATAAAGATACTGAAGGATTAATGATTATCGCGAAAAACGACAATTCTCACGCGAAACTTGTTGAAATGTTTACGAACAGGGAACTTGTTAAAGAATACCATGCAATTGTTACCGGCAGACCTTCAACAGCGGAATTTAAAATAGAAAAACCGATTTCACGGCACACAAAATACAGATACAAAATGACTGTATCTGAAACCGGCAGATACTCGCTTACTACCGGGAAAATCATGAAACAATGGAATTATGATGACGCTATATACACACTTCTTAAATTAAGGATATATACTGGGCGCACTCACCAGATTAGAGTTCATCTATCATCTGAAGGAATGCCGATTATTGGAGATCCGATTTATTCACGCAAACCGGAAAGATATGGGGTTCCGTTTCTGCTTCTTGCAGCGACGCGTTTGTCTTTTAATCACCCGATAACTGGAGAAGAGATGAATTTTTCGATTGACCTTCCTGAGCATTTCGAATTATTTATCAAAAAATTAGAAAGAAACAACGAAAATGAAATCTGAATTTATTTCAAACAGCGCTGAGGAAACCGCTGCGATCGCTTTTAAAATGGGAGCGAAAGCCCAAAAAGGAGATGTCTACGCCATGTACGGGGATCTTGGAACCGGCAAAACACTCTTTGCTAAAAATTTCGCGCTTGGGATGGGAATTGACGATGAAATAACATCCCCGACTTTTACTCTGCTCGAAGAATACAGCGCTGCTGTTCCATTTTACCATTTTGATTTATACCGCGTTGAAAAATCATCCGAGCTTGATTTTCTTTGCTTCGAAGAATATTGGGAAGGCGGCGGGGTTTCCGTCATTGAATGGGCTGAACGCGCCGAAGGCAGACTTCCGGAAAACACGGTTAAAATAAGCATCACTTATATTGACAGCAGCAGGAGGAAATTTCAAATTGAACATCCTGACAATTGACACTTCAGCGGCACTTCAGATAATTACAATAAGGAAAGATAACCGCGATTATGATTTTTCCTGGAACGCGGGAATGACTCACACCAGAACTCTGATGAGCAGAATTGATTCAGCTCTGAAAGAATGTTCTCTCGCTCCGCAGGACATTGATTTGTTCGGAGCTGGAATGGGACCCGGATCATTCACGGGCATCCGTATTACAGCCTGCACTGTGAGAATGTTCGCTCAGATTTTGGAAAAGCCTGTCGCGCAGACCGAAACTCACCGTCTGTACGCTGAAGGCAGTGGAATTAAAAACGGAAATCTGATTGTTTCCTTCGATGCAAAGAAAGGAAAAGTATTCGGAGCCCTGTATTCCTTTTCCAATGGAGTGTTATCTGAAATTGAAAAGCCGGGTGATTACAATCTTGAATATTTAATAAATAAACATGATAAAAACTCAATATTATATTTTACCGGAGATGGATATACGAGATACAATGATATTGTTCAATCTCACGCGCCTGATCATGTTTTCATTGAAAATTACATTCCAAACGCGGAAAAAATCAATTCTCACATTGAGAGTATTTTCACAAAAAACCCGGAAGAATGTTCTGATTTTAATAAAATAATCCCTTTCTACAGAAGACAGTCTGACGCGGAAGTAGCGAGGCTGGGATAACCAAGTACGGTAAACAGTAAACAGTAAACAGTAAACAGTGAACAGTAATCAGTAATCAGTAAACAGTAAACAGTGAACAGTGAACAGTGAACAATTACTTGTTACTTGCTACTTGCTACTTGCTACTTGTAACTTGTCACTTGTCACTATTCACTCACTTCTGCTTCTGTTTCATCTGCGCGATGAGTCGGCGTTTATATTCAACTTCCATTGGTTCAAGAATTTCATATAAATGTTTCATTTGATTCTTACGGGATGAATTTCCCGAGAAACTTAATCCAAGAATCAAATTTTTATCCATGTCAACACCGGTAAATTTAATTTCACCGTAAATTGTTATCGGCTGCTGCAGTCTGAAAACAATATCAAAAACAAAACCCCTTGCTTTCATGAAATACTGTTTCAATTCATCATTATCGATTTTAAGTCTTGCTCCGCCTCTGCTTATATCTATTACATCCTGTTTTGGCGAAAGATTAACCGTATTCGCTTCCCGTATTCTTTCCACAAGCTTCAAAGTCTGTTCTTTTACATCAAAAACATTTTCAAAAGTATAAGTTACTGATTTGGATAGTTTTTTAATATACGCAAACGGCACAGCATTATCTCCATCAGTAACATAAATAATGGGAACAATCATTATTGATTTCAACCCCTTATCCCTGTTCAAAGCGACATGTTTTTTAAAATCATCCGCGCTTAGTACTTTTCTCAAGTCTATAAACGCGTCATTCATTGGAGCGTACGATTCAGCATCGATTAAATTTTCCACCCACAGAGTATTTCCGGTTTTTTTTATTTCATTGAGGATGGCGTCTTTTCCGTCAAAATATCCAATACTGTAAAAATCCGCGGAATTTTTATTTGCAGCTTCAAACTGATCAAGAATTACCTTAATTGTCGTCGGCATGCTGAACATGTTCAGATCAATTGTATACTTGGAAACAATGAAGTTGGTCGCGATCGCGTCGCCGGGCTGAATTTTAAATCTTAAGTCTGACCGTCCGGTGGTCGCTTTTCGTCCTGCTCTTATAGAACATTTAAAATAA
>JBFZEW010000150.1:0-6325 GCA_041306665.1 Spirochaetota bacterium
ATTCTTAGCTCCTATGACGACAAAGTACTTTTTAATTACTACATAAAAATTTACCAGCTTTTAGAAATGACAAATTATCTTACTGAACATTACAAAAAAAATAAAAACTGGAAAAACTATAACATGATGCATCTTGAGCTTCAACCTGGAATCGCGGTATATTTTGAAATAATTGATTCATTTTTCAAAGTCAATAAGCCATCACTTTATAATGATCTTCAGCTTCAGAAAGACGACATAAAAAAGATATCTATTTTATATTATCAGGAAAAGAACGACATTGTCGGTGAATATTAATAGTTTGAATAAAAATTTTAAAAACGCATATGACTGGACGGGAAGGCTAATTCTACCGGCCGAAAATGAACGCCGCAGCGACGGCGGAATTTTTCTGGAAGTTCTCAATGCGCCTGAAAGTTATGATAATCTCATCGGAACTAAATGCAGACTCGCCTGCAAAAAGGACACTGCGTATGAAACTTATTTTAACAAGAGTAAAACAGAAATAAGATTCGACAACTACACAGAAGAAAGCATTAAAAAAATGAATGTTCACCCTTTCAGAATCAATGGATGGAAAAACATTTCTCCTCTCGAGTCGCTTGCCGGTGCTCATTTTAAAGATGACATAATAGTTGCAATTCATTCTCCCGAATTTGAAGACGATTCTGAACATGAGAAAGTTCTTTTTATCAGCAGTGAACCGGTTATAATCAGCGGTAATTTATATTCGCTTGTAAAATTCAGTAGAAAATTAAATAACAACGAATATGAAGTTATTCATTACAATGCAGAAGAAAAGAATTTTTCAGGCGAAAAGTCGGTCTTAATTTTCAGTATTCCGGATGCGCTGCCAGGCAATAAGATTCCATTAACGACCTTAACTGATATTGAAAAAACGGAATTGAACAATGACGGTTTTTATGTTTACTGCGTCTTAAATAATGAAAAGCAAATTGAATTAAAAGCGATTGAACCAAGAAAAATTCTTTCCGTCGGGAATGAACATGAATTCGCAACCTTCAAAAAAAGTCAAAAAGATCTTTCTTCAATGCTTTCGACAATTAAACAAAAAAACGTTTATTTAAAAAAAACTTTCTCTTTGAAACAAAATGAAAACTGGAAAATAGGCGATCGGGGTTTTTTAATTCACATCTTCGGGTGGAGAACAGGACCGAATGCCGATGTCATGAAAAAAGGTCAACGCGTAGAAGGTCATTTTTCTACCGGTATTACTGAAGTCATTGAGGATAAAATTACAAATGATTTTAAATTCGACATTACATATAATCAGGCATACTGTCATAATAAAGAAGGCATTATTTCAAGTCCTGTAAAATATCACCATTACATGGGTAATCTGGAAAACGGAATGATGTATCAAAGTCCCGTTGCTGACGCAATATTTAAAATACATGCAAAAAATATTCACGTAATTGACATTTTCGACAAGTACATTAAAAAAACTCTCAGCCGCATCAGGACAGGCATTGGTAACGGATACACTCCGGTCAATGCGGCGATTAACTGTTCACAGGATACCGCATTCGCTATTTATGAAGCGTCAATTAGGGAAAAGAAATTTTTCAGCCGGGATGATAAAAAATTCATTACAAAATTCATACGGCTTTACCGTGGTTATACAACTATTCCGAAAAGATGGAAAAAAATGCTGAAAAACATTCCAATTACTCAGAATGATTTAGTTGGAAAAAACATATTTTTAAATGCGATTTTTTCAATTAAATCTATTTTTCCTCTGCTTCATTATAAATCCATCTATAGAATTCTTTCAATGCACAGCTCTGTTATTACAATAATACGGACAAATTCAATCGGAGGTTTAAGCGATGGCGTGATTCCAGTAATGCCAACTTTTAAATATGAGCCGGATTGTGACGTAAAATAGAATATTATATGTGTGAAATATTTAATTTCGACAAGAAATTTTTATTCAACTTTCTTTTAAAGCAGAATAAACCCATACTCGAATCGACCCTTCTGAACGCGCTTTCCAATCATCATAATTTTAATTTTTCCCGCAAAGACATGTATCGATTTCATTTCAGTCTATTCAACTCACTTTACGAAATTAAAGAAAATGAATGCAAAATAGATTATTTATTAAATATAGATACAATGAGAATACGTCTCATTGCTGTTCCGAATGAAGGGTGTTTGCACTATTTCGACAATACCGGAGCATACTGCGGTTTAACGCGAAGACATGGAAATTTCTGCGACGCGCATGAACATAGTTTTAAAACAGCGAGCATTCCATGTTTTGATTCGCTCAGGGAATTTTATCTTAACAAGGAAAATATATCATACAATCAAGAAAGAATTTTCAAGAAAATTTTCAATGGATTCATGCTTTATTCGCTTAACACGAAAAAAGTTAATGAAGCATTGGACTTTTTTAATATCAGAAAAGATGAAATAGGGCTCATTAAAAAAAAATATCATTTGCTCGCAAAAAAATATCATCCAGATGTTTCGCAGGATGACGGCGCGATGATGAAAGAAATTAACTCTCACTATCAGATATTAAATGAAATATTCGGTATTTAACAATTTCAGGATTTTTCATTGAAAAACATGTGCAAATGACATTTAATTTTCCCGTTATAAAGTTTTCTGTTTTTATCAGAACGCCTGCTGAAAATTTTCGAGAAATCTTCAAATCCAGTTAAAATATAAATGCGCCATCCGTTAAGTTTTTTTGTTTTTTCGGACATTGTTTTATATATTTTTGCAACATCTTCGGTAAGTCTTTCTCCATAAGGAGGATTTGTAATGATGAACGCTTTTTCGTGGTTTTCGTTGAAATCTGAAATATCTCTGACGGAAAATTTAATACAGTCGCCAAGTCCTGCCTTTGACGCGTTTTTTTTAGCAACTGAAATAATGTCCGGATCTTTATCATAGCCGAAAAGGAAAAGTTCGTTTTCATTTATTTTACTTTTTGCCGCATTTCTAGCGTTGTCCCAGAATTTTTGCGCGATAAAGTTCCATTTTTCTGAATCGAATTCGGATTTTAATCCCGGCGCGATATTTCTTCCTTTCAAAGCAGCTTCTATTAAAATAGTTCCTGAACCGCAGAAAGGATCTATTAGCACTTCATCCGGGCGCCAGCGGCTTAAATCGATTAATGAAGCTGCGAGAGTTTCCCGCAAAGGCGCTTCACCGCTGTGAGCTCTGTATCCGCGGCGGTTTAATCCATGTCCGGAAGTATCGAGTAAAATTTCAGCAATATCATTTTGGATTGAAACCAGAATTTTGAAATCGGCTCCTGTTTCGGAAAACCATTCCTTTTTATATTTTTTCTTTAATGTTTCAATAATCGCTTTTTTTGAAATTCCCTGAGAATTCGAAATGCTTTTCACCACAGATTTAACACTTTTAAAATTAACGATGATTTTTCCGTCTTCATTGATAATTTCACTCCAATTGATTTTTATCAAGTTATCGAATAGATCGTCAAAATCAAGGCATTTGAATGACGCAAGACGGATGAAAATTCTTTCAGCAGTTCTGAGATTAATATTCAGCAGAGGTATATCATGAATTTGAGCGTCAAATAAAATTCGTCCATTTTCTTTCGTAAAATTCTCAAAACCCAGGTCTTTCAGTTCAAATCCCAATACTGTTTCAAGCCCGAATGATGTAGTCGCAAGTATCTGTATTTTTTCCATTTGTCAATCCTCTGATATTAAAATTAAAGCTTTTCCGCTTTTAATTGTTATTGTAAAAAAATTCTCAATTGCTCTGTTGCTGACGCTTAAAGATGAACCGAAATATAACGTTTTACCTGTAAGATCATATTCGAGTCCTTCGCATTCTTTAACTTTCACAATTGGTGTTAATGGCAGAATCGAGACATATGATTCTTTGCTGGCAGATAAAGTGATTTTTTTTTCCGCAAGATAGATTGTATTTTTTTCATTTATCATTTGTACGGTTATGTTCTTTGGAATTTGCGACAGCAGAAAAATGCTGCTTAATGAATGATCGATTCTGCTTCCCATGAAACCAATCATTGTAATTGAAACAGCATCATGATTAATAGCGTATTCAACCGCGAGTTCAGTATCAGTCGCATCTTTGTTTTCAGGATATTTTATGATTTCAACTTTTTCCGGCAACTGATTTATTTTAAGATTTCCCAATGAATCAAAATCACCGATTGCGACATCCGCAGATATTTTCAACGCCATGAGATGACGTATTCCTCCATCGACCGAAATTACTTTATCGTAGTGAGATAATTTGCCGGCAATCACATCATAATCCGAAATACTGCCGTTTATGGAGATCAAATATTTTATTCCGCTATTCATGCAACAATAATTACTATTCAGTTATTATTGTCAATCAGGAATGATGGAAATTGTAAACAATGAAAGATAAAAAAAACTTGTTTTTATCAAAATCTAATGTAAACTAACCATGCTAATTATAATTTTGGTAGAGGGAATATGTATTCAATTCTGCATCTTGAAACAAGCTCATTTTATAAAAAATTACTTAAAAACATTTCTTCCGAACTGGAAGTAAATTATATTGCAGTTGACAGCGCTGAAGAAGCGTTCAAAGTTCTTGATTCAGAAAATATTGATCTCATTTTAACAGCGATGGAACTCGAAGACGGTAATTCAATAAATTTCATAAAAAACATTAATAATAGTGAAACCAGAAATATTCCGATTGTTGTAATTACCGGTAATGATTCAGCTGAGGACAGGAAAAAAATGTTTGATCTCGGCATTGTTGATTACATCAGCAAAAAATCTGATGCTGAAGAAATCAGAAAAAATATAGCCGCGTACAAAACCGAAGATGAAATATCACGCAAGCTTGACGGTCTTAAAATAGCGGTGTGCGATGACAGCGCGGTGGATAGATTCGTAATCGAACGTATTTTCAAAATGTACAATGTAACTACCGCGGATTACTATGAATCAGGCGAAGACGTTCTAGCTTCAAATAAGGAATATGACATTTATATCATTGATTTGATTTTAAAAAAAATGTCGGGTAAATCAGTAATCATGAAGTTGCGCGAGTCTGGTTGTGAAAGCGTGATTATTACGATTTCAGGAATTGACCATTTCAAAACAGTATCGAACGTACTCATGATCGGCGCAGATGATTACATTACTAAACCGTTCAATAATGAACTTTTTATGGCGCGAATTAAGACAAATGTGCGCAGTTATCTTTTTATCAAACAGATTGAAGAGCAATCTGCTCAATTAAAAAAACTCGCCGTTACTGACGGTCTCACCGAAGTATATAATCATAAATTTATTTTTGAACAACTTGATCTTGAAATAAAAAAGGCAACAAGATACGGACAAAAACTCAGCATCATCATGTTTGATGTTGATCATTTTAAAATGGTTAATGACACATATGGCCATCAGTTCGGAGATGTTATTTTAAAAAAAATTGCTGATATTCTTAAAACCAGTGTTCGTGATTTTGACATTGTCGGACGTTACGGCGGTGAAGAATTCATGGTCATTCTCCCTCAGACAGACGCAATTCAGGCTTCTTCTATTGCTGAAAGAATCAGACTCCGCGTCTTGAAAATTAAATCAAACCGCGAGGACTTCAAAGTTTCAATCAGCGGCGGTTTAGTTGAACATAAAGATAACTCTTCAGCAGCAATGATCAAAGATGCCGACTTCCTTCTTTACAAAGCAAAGCAGAATGGAAGAAACAGGATTGAATGCGCTGAACAATAAAAAGCAAAACATTGTTAATGGTTTCAGCTTTCAACTCTAATATCCTTTCCTTATATTACGGGCAGCTTGATTCCCGATAGCCTTTGAAAAAATTCAATCGCGTATCTGTCAGTCATTCCTGAAATAAAATCAGTAACAGAAAGAATGCGTGAATACGCAGAAAGTTTTTCAATCATTTCTTCGGCTTTAATTTTAGACTTGCATGTTTCTATTCTGTAAAAATGCTTTTCAGGAATAATTTTAACGTTCAGAATATCTTCTCGGTTGGGATTGTTGGAAAGTATTGATGGTACGAATATGTCAAGCAGACCTCCGATTGCGCGGAATCCCGCGCATTCAATCTCGATAACTTTTTCCGATGAATATATTTTATCGTAGGAAAACTCGACAATATCATTATACTTTTTCTCTGACCGGATGCATGAGATTAAACTTTTATTGAATGATCCTTCGGCTATCGCATCAAAATTTTCTTTAAATACCTCCATAACCTCGCTTATTAATTGATTAATGGCATATGAACGCATGCGGCTCACTTTAATGTCTTTGTCATACTCATCATGAAAATCGTACCG
>JBFZEW010000151.1:0-3072 GCA_041306665.1 Spirochaetota bacterium
GAAATAATTACTCAGAAAAAAGAATGGTTGCTGTTTGTGATATCTTAGGTTTTGAAAGTATAATCCTCTCCAAGCCATTAGAATATGTTGTTGAAACTATACTTCACTATTTCCAGAAGGTGTTATACTTTAGTTTGCATCATGAAAAGACAGAGGAACTGCCTTCATATAGAGAGTTATTGGAGCAACATAAGGTTGGGATAACAATGTTCTCTGATACGGCAATTATATATTCATTATCGGACAAAGAAAATGATTGTAGAAGAGTACTTGAAACTGTTATGTGGCTAATTTTCTTTTCAATTTATCATCAGCATTCCCGAATAAGAGCGGGGATTTCATTTGGAGAATTCTACGCAAATGAAGATATGAATTTTTATACCGGGAAAGCTTTAATTGAAGCGTATGAATTAGAAAAACAACAGGAGTGGTCGGGCGGAGCACTAACCAAATCTGCTGCGGATATTATACCAGAGTACCATAGAATAAATGAGACATTCGATTGGTACGTAACTCAATATAAAGTGCCGTTAAAAAAAGATAAGACTGAATTATTATATGCCATTGACTGGACTCGTGGAATTCATCCCTATTTACCAATGCAATGGTCTGAGAATTCCGAATTTCCATCTGAGGAAGAGGAAAGAAAACAGCCGGATGTAATAAGAAAATGGAAAAACACCAAGAAGTTTCATGAAGAACAATGTAAACATTGTTTTAAAATTAGACACCTTTTATAATAATTCATAATGAGAACAATATTCATTGGAAATGGCATAAATAGATTAACTGAAGGATATTCTTGGGAAAGTTTATTAAACGATCTTGAGGAAAAATTCCTTGGGTCTGAAACGATTAAGTATAAGGATAATAAGCCATTCACCTTACTATTTGAAGAATTGTCATTCCTTTCTAGGTCAAGAAAGAAAGCAAATGAAATGAAAATGAAGAACAGAATTGCTGATTTATCTAAGAATATCAAACTGAATTCCTACCATACAAATATTATGAAATTAAATTTTAATAACATTATAACAACGAATTATGATTATAATTTTGAAAATTCTACAACATATAATTGGCAATCTGAAAATAACCCGAAAGAAACAAGATATAGTCTTTTTAGAAAAAAAACATATAATAATAAAAATGTATGGCATATACATGGAGAAATAGATAAACCAAAAACAATCGCCCTCGGTTATGAACAATACGCAGGACTTTTACAAAGAACAAGATCCCATTTAACAGACGGCAACACTTATAAAGGATTTAACCATGCAGTAAAATCGATTTTCACCTTTAAAAAGGTTTATGATTTTGAAAATTCGAATGATGTCTTTTCATGGATAGATATTTTTATTAGAGACGATATACATATTCTTGGTTATTCATTAGACTTTTCGGAAATAGATCTTTGGTGGTTAATTATTTATAAGGAAAAATTACGGACAGTCACAATATCAAAAATTACGGAAACTAAAAGATTGCCGATTGGGAAAACATTATATTATTTCTTCTATAAAGAAGATAGTGAATATAAAATATATTTACCAAAGCTTTCACTTCTAAAGTCATTTGGAATTGAGGTGATTGAAAAAAAGGTAAATAATTATAAAAATGGATATGATACTTTTATTGAAAACTGGAATAGTTGAATATATTTCAATTTTGGCACAGCTCCCCAAAATTCGAACCATATGCTAGACTAACTTTTTCACTTAAAGTTACCCAAATGATTTATTAATAAGTCATTAAACAATTAATTTTGCTTATTGGAAATATTATCATCGTAATATGAAAAATATTTAGATTTCCATTTCAAATATGTACACAATCCATCAAAATCAGGAAAAAGGGATTTTCTATTAATTCCTATTGTATCCAAATCATATTTTATTTCCAGCTTTTTGGCTTTTGGGATAATAATTTTTCTTAACCTCCAACAATCAAGCATATTATGGTTATACTCATATCGTGTATTCTCTAATTCAATAAAAGGGTTGTATCCTCTTGGCAGGTAAAATACAGAATAGATCCCTTGTTGCGCGATAATTCTTTTTGAAATATTATAAGGACTGTAAACAAATGGATAACCATCATCAATAAATTCGGAGATATCATTAAATCCTGCTTCAGGAATATACGAAGAATATTTATAACACCAAACACACCCATCGACTTTATTATTTTCATTTTCAACTGAAAAGTACAAAGCTACTAGAGGATTTTTTGTCCAATCTAATAAATTTGTTGGAAATCCGTGATGTTGCGCCAGAGACAATAATTCTACAATATTTTTTGGTTCAACATTTATGAGACCAATAGCATTTTTTTTTATAAATTCAACTGCATTATATAAAATTGAATAAGCATTATTTCTCGTATTCATCTTTTCTAAATGCCTTCCAATACTAGGAATTAATTTATAATTAAAATTTGAGTGGCCTCTACAAATCATTTCCTGGGTTCCAGAAATATTTTTTATGATCTTACAAAATTCACTTACTGATCCTGCTTTTAAAATAATCATTTAATACTCCGATTTATTTGCCCTTAAACATCCTTCCATAAAAAATAAGCAAAAAAACAAATTTTCTGTAGATTTTCTTTTCGTAAAAATGCTATTATTCTGTCTATATTTTTTATAAGTGAGACATATCATGAAATCAAAATATTCCGGGTGTTCAAAAATCCTTAAAACGATTTCAGACCCTTCCCGATTTATTATTCTTCTTCTGCTTCTCGAAAAAGCATATTATGTGATGGATTTAAAAAAGAAATTAAAAATTGAAGCAACTCTTCTTTCGCATCATTTGATGGTTCTGAGGAAAGAAGGTATCCTTATATCAAAACGCGAAGGAAAACATGTGCTTTATACTTTGGCTCCAGATGTAAAGCTGAAGGGCGCAAAGAAGGGGTTTTGTTTTAAGTGCATGAACATTTCCCTGAAATAATCCAATCACATTGTCGATGTGTATTTTCCATACAGGGTTAGGAACTCCAATAATATTTTTCAATAATGCTTAAATAGAAAGATCTCCAAAGACATTTTTATCTGTTTGGAAATAA
>JBFZEW010000152.1:0-3609 GCA_041306665.1 Spirochaetota bacterium
TTCTTTTTAAACAGCAATTTAATGAATTGCTGGAAAAATCCAAAATTGTGGTTAAAGACAATCAAAACAGCAGCATTGCCATGAAGCTTTTTCCCGAAAAGTTAGGGAATTTGAATGTTAATATGTCGCTTGAAAACGGAATTTTAAATGCGAAATTCCTTGTCGAAAGCGATGAAGCCAAAGCTCTCATGATGAATGATATTGAAGCTTTAAAAATGAAACTCGAACAAGCAGGCATCAGTATCGGCAGTTTTGAAGTCAACGTAAAAAACGGACGCGAATATACTGACAGTAAAAATGATGAGATTTTAAAAACTGCAGGCAGTTTTCATGATGTCAAAGAAGAAGCAGTTGAAAATTATGAGTTTAATCAGACAGATTACAGATCACAGCATTTGAATATGGTTATATAAAGGAGTAATACAATGGATGCATCAATACCAAGCCTTAACTTGAAACTAACGCCGCAGCAGAAGATGATCGCCGAACAGCAGGCAAATGAGGTCAATAAGGTTCATAAAAGCCAGGGGAAAAATTACGGAGAATCATTAGGGAAAGATTCTTTTCTTAAACTTCTTGTAACTCAATTGAAACATCAAGATCCGACAAAACCAATGGAAGACAGAGAATTCATTGCTCAAATGGCTCAGTTCTCTTCTCTTGAACAGATGAACAACATGTCCGATGAATTAAAAAAACTTAATCTTAATTCAAAAGCCGGCGAAGCCTATTCTCTCATTGGAAAATATGTCAACGCTTTTGATGCGGAACACGGACGCGGTATTTCCGGTGAAGTAAGTCATATAATCAGAAAGCAGGATGAAATTATGGTCGGGCTTGATGATTATGAAGTCAGACTTGAAGATATTGCGGCAGTTTATCCGGGCGGAACAGGATCAGGAAAAACTGAAATAATAAATCTTGAAGATACTATTAAAAAATCAGCCGCTCGGGAATATGATAAAAATGCTGCGATCAATTAGAATTTGTCTTATTGAAAACAGCAAATGTAACGATACTTATATTGCTCGCATAAACTAAAAAATTCTTAAGGAGAATATCCGTCATGATGAGATCGCTTTTTGCCGGTGTTGCCGGGTTAAAAAACCACCAGACACGAATGGATGTAGTCGGAAACAACATTGCAAATGTTAACACTTACGGTTTTAAAACAAGCAGAGTTACTTTTCAGGACATGCTTTCACAGACTCTTGCCGGCGCAGCTAAACCTGAAGAAAACAAAGGCGGTGTGAACCCTAAACAGGTCGGTCTTGGAATGACAATTGCATCGATCGATAAAATATTTACGCAAGGAAGTCTTCAGACTACAGGTGTTCAAACTGACCTCGCAATTTCAGGAGACGGTTTTTTCATTTTATCTGAAGGAGATAAAGATTTTTTTACGCGTGCAGGAACTTTTAACATTGATAAAAATGGTACTCTTGTAAATCCGGGTAATGGTCTCAGGGTTCAGGGCTGGATGGCAGAGAGAAACGCAAGCGGCGATATGATCGTTAATTCTCAGGCAACTCCTGGCGACATCACCATTCCGATTTACGGGAAAGAACCGGCGAGAGAAACAAGTTTCGTAAGATATAAATGTAATCTTAATTCAAACAGTCCTCTTGTGCCGCCGAATGCGACTCCGCGAATGATCGCTTCAGCTGCCGTCACGACAAATATAGACGTATATGACAATCTTGGCGATCCACACCGTCTGACAATGACTATCTGGAAAACAGGAGTCAATGAATGGACCGCTTCAGCTGGAGTTACTGATTCAATGGGACCGCTGACTCTTGACATTCCTGCAGGTGCTGATCAGATAAATCAGGAAAATCCCGGCACAAGAATTAAACTTAAATTCTCTCCAGATGGCAGAATCATCGGCGCGTCAGACGAAGGAACACCTGACGGACAAAATCAGGGAAATATACTCGCTAATTTAAATTACAGAATTAATGGAGATCCAAACGTTAGAAGCATTCGCCTGGATCTCGGTACAGTCGGATTGAATACAGGTGTTACCCAATATGCAAGCCAGTCTACTACAAAAGGTGTTGAGCAGGATGGGTATTCAATGGGTTACATGGAATCATTCAATATTGACAATTCAGGAGTTATTACAGGTGTATTTTCAAACGGCGTTAAACGTCCTGTCGGTCAAGTTGCAATGGCTGTTTTTACGAACCCTCAGGGTCTAACCGCAAGCGGTGAAAATCTTTTTGAAGTCAGCAATAACTCCGGTCTCGCAAATATCGGACCCGCATCTGAAGCTGGACGCGGTAAAATAAACGCCGGCATGCTTGAAATGTCAAACGTTGACTTGTCTGATCAGTTTGTCGACATGATTGTTACGCAGAGAGGATTCCAGGCTAACTCAAAAACAATACAAACTTGCGACCAAATGCTTCAGGAATTAATAAATCTTAAACGATAGAAAATAGAATAAGCGAATAATTTTTCTAAAAGAGACACATTGCATTGTGTCTCTTTTTTTTATTTGACTTACTGCATTTCTATGCTATACTGTAATAGTATAATAATACTGGAGTTTAAAAAATGATCGAAATTTCAACTGCTTCGGCAGATAAAAAATCAGTTATATCAATTACAGGGAAACTTAACCTTTCATCCACAAGAACTCTTGAAAGCGCTTTTAAAGAAGCTCTTCTTCTGTCTCCGGTTTCAGTCTATCTTGACATGTCGAAAACCGAATACGTTGATTCAAGCGGAATTGGCGCGATAATACGCTGCATGAACTGGGCAAAAAAAGAAAATGTTGAATTCGCTTGCGCTGATTTAACAGATGATGTAATGTCGGTTTTCAAAATCGCTAAACTTGACAGCTACATCAAGGTTATTTCACTGAAATAACCTTTCGCATACTTCACATTCTCAATTCTGGTACATTAAAGACAAAATAATTTTTATATCTTTATCATACGGATTTTTATCATTAAAGTATCCTGCTGCTAAATTATTAATTTCAAATTGAGAATTTACAATCCAGTTCTCTGAAAAAGCATATCCGGCAGCAATTCCTGAATAATCCATGTGATATGTCATTGTATCATCAATCATCTTATAACCAAAAGAAAAACCTGAATGAAACTTTTCAGTAAAACAATAATTTAAATTTATACCTGACTTAATTTCCATGTATTCACTTTTACCTGAATCATATAATAGTTTTTCAAAATAAAGCGAATATAATGCAAAAAAATTCCGGGTAAACCGCTGTTTTGCCAAAATATATTCGAGAGTTGATATTTTCAGAAATTTTTCATTTTCACCAATACCAAATTCAATTGTTCCAAAGCCGGCACCAACAGCCAGTTCAACCGGATAATTGTCATCAAGAAGGCGGTATTTCAGTCCTAACAGATTAATTGAAAAATTATCGGTAATTCCATATTCAATATTACACAGAGGAAGCATGTTTGTTTCATTCTCATGACGCATTACTCCTGCACCGAGCAATAAAGCGGATTTACCTTCCGATAAAGTTAAAGGGGTGGAACTTTGATTCGCGTATAAATCTATTTCTAAAAATAATGCTAAAAACAATAGTATCAACTTAATTTTTTCATTCATTTTATATCTCCC
>JBFZEW010000153.1:0-3784 GCA_041306665.1 Spirochaetota bacterium
CTTCTGCTTCAAGGATATTAACGCCTTTACGTTCACACAGTGTTCTCAATATCTGTCCGATATTTTTTTTAATTTGACGATAAATTACCAATCGGCGATATTTTGCAGCAAATACAATATGATACTTGCAATTCCAACTCGTATAAGCCAGAGTATTCTTATCCATTAGTATTAACCTCCTCTGTTTTTATGGTTTTGGTTGGTAGCCATATCCATATTAACATTGGAGGTTTTTATTTCCATTCAAAGCTAAAGCTTTTTAGAACCACCTGCAGAGCAGGTGGTTTTCGTTTAACAAAAAAAGCCGCCTGAAAAGCGGCTTTTTAATTTTTTTTTCCGGCAAACCATCAGTTAATACCGGTTCCATTGAACTTAAAGGATAACAGCTTTTTAAACGCTGTTATCCTTTAGTCATCTTTTCATAAATCAATATTATTCCTCAATGGAAGGCCATTCATTGAAAGGAAAAGGCTTTTCATCGCTTTTCATCACCATGTACAATAAAAGCTGATACATATACTTTGACAATGAAGTTCCTGCTCTGACAATTCTTTCATTCGGACGGGCTGCAACCAGACCGTGTATAATCTGAAAAAATACCATTACAGAAAAAACCGCTTCACTAACTCCATAAAAAATTACAAACAAAATTATGAACAATATTCTCACCCAAGTATGAGTACTTTTTAAATTCTGTTTAATCTGTTCTTTTTCCATGCAATCTCCTTCTTCTATTTTTATTTAACACGCAATATCGGACATTATGTTACCATATCTAATAATATTTATCAATTTAATAAACATTACATTTACTTAAAAATATTATTGACTGACGGTCAGTCATACTATTTAATGACGTCAATTGGAAATAATGAAAATGACAAGAATAACAAAAAAACCTGATGTACGGAAACTTGAAATACTGAATGCCGCGAGAGAACTTTTTTTCCAGGAAGGATACGATAATACTTCCGTGGATAGCATTATTAAAAAACTCGACATAGCTAAAGGCACTTTATACTATTATTTTAAAAACAAAGAAGAACTCCTTGGTGCTATTGTTGATGACACTCTGAATGCTATCATCAAACAAGCCCAAACGCTTGCAGAAAATAGAGAGCTAAAGGCCATAGAGAAATTACAATTATTCTTTTCCGTAAACAGTGAAGAATCCGCCAACGCGAAAAAAACAAACAAAGGCCTGCACCACCCGTCAAACAGGGAACTTCACGAGAAGACGAATGTGCAGATTATCAAACGGTTGTCTCCTGTTCTCGCGGAAATAGTTGATCAGGGAGTTAAAGAAAAATGCTTCAAGGTTAACAACACTCTTGAAACCGTGCAATTTCTATTAACTGCATCCCAATTTTTATTTGATGAAGAACTCTTTGGCTGGAATAAAAATGAAATTTTAACAAGGCAGATTGTAATGCGCGAAATAATTGAAAAATCTCTCGGCGCAAAAAAAGGGTCACTTCAATTTTTACAAAAACGTTAATAAAGGAGAAGCCGCATGATCACTAATTACGCTTACAGACCCGGAAAATACTTTATTTCAACTTTCATTTCAACTTACATTTTTTGGTTCATCGGGGCCTATGTCAATTCAAGGCAGGACCTTAAATTTTTATACATTTTCTTCATGTTGCCGGGACTGCTTGCTCCATTTATCATCTCAATAATTTTCGTCTTCAGATCAGGCTGCAATGAGTTGAAAAAGGATTTTCTGAATCGTTTATTTAATCCGGCAATCATACAACTGAAAACGCTGCCTGTATTCTTTTTACTTATGCCGCTGGCAGTTTTAACTTCAATCGCGATTTCAATTCCATTCGGCGGATCAATTTCTCAATTCTCATTTGCGAATGAATTTTCATTTTCCACAGGTATAATTCCTGTTTTATTTGTTCTTATATTAGCCGCATCCTTCGAAGAACTGGGATGGAGGGGTTACGCGTTTGACAGTTTATCCTCAAAATTTAATTACTTCAAAGCATCTCTGATTTTCAGTATTCTCTGGTCTTTATGGCATTTCCCTCTCGTCTTTGTGGAGAAATCTTATCAATATGAAATCTTTCAGGAAAATTTTATTTATGGAATAAATTTTTTCGTAAGCATAATTCCAATGGGAATAATTATCAGCTGGATTTGCATAAAAAACAGAAAAAGTATTCCAGCAGCAATCCTTTTTCATTTTATCGTAAACATATCACAAGAAATACTGAGCATGACTCAGTCAACCAAATGCGTTGAAACAGTCGTATTAAGTATAGCTGCCGCGGTAATTGTCTTTTTTGACAGAAAAATGTTTTTCAAAAAAATTCAATAAAGTGCCATGGTATAATTCAATGAATTTTAGTATGGGAATTTAATATGACTCTGGAAAAAAACAGTCAATTTTTAAAATTTTTATTCATCTGGTCGGGACAATTTTTTTCAATTCTCGGCAGCGGCATGACTGCTTTCGCGATCGGCGTGTTTATTTTCGAAAAAACACGTTCTGCTGCGAGTTTTTCGCTAATTCTTCTGTGCTATTTTCTTCCGCCGTTTCTTTTTAAGCCCTTTGGCGGAATTTTGGCCGATCGATTCGACCGACGGCTCATGATGGTTTTAGGAGACACAGGCTCAACACTAGGACTGCTATTCATTTTTTTTATGATGCAGACAAACGCGATTGAATTATGGCACATATATGCCGGAATTTCATTCAGTTCACTTTTTAATTCTATACAGGAGCCCGCGTTTAAAGCGTCTGTAACTGATTTTCTTACACCAGATCAATATGCCAAGGCAAGCGGTCTCATGCAGCTCTCTCATGCTTCACAATATCTAATTTCTCCTTTTTTAGCTGGAATTTTGCTTCACTTAATAAATATTAAATTTATTTTCTTAATTGATATTTCTACATTCCTTTTGGCGAATATAATTGTTCTTATAATACGAAAAACCATTATTGCGCGCAAAAAAGAAAACCATGATTATTCTTTTTCACGTGAATTTACTGAAGGGATAAATGAATTTATAAAAAATAAGAATGTTATGGGACTGGTATTCATTATCTCGTCCATATTATTTTTCGTGGGACTTCTTCAGGCTCTTATTTCACCAATGATTCTTTCATTTGCCGATTCACGAACACTTGGTATTTCACAATCACTTTGCGCTTCCGGGATGATATTAGGCAGCTTATTCTTAGGGCTCTTCGGTTCTAATAAAAAACACTCTCAAATATTATCCATATCGCTTTTTGCCGCCGGATTATTTTTTTCATTACTTGGAATTCAGCCGAATATTGTTTTTGTCACAACGGCAGGTTTCATGTTTTTCACAACACTGCCTTTCATAAACACAAGCATCGAAGTTCTAATACGTAAAAATATTGATAATGAAAAACAAGGACGGGTCTGGGGCATAATCTCCTCATTGACTTTTTCAGGTTCAATAATCGCTTTCTGTTCAGCGGGATTTCTTGCCGATAAAATTTTCAATCCTTTCATGCAGAAGGATTCCCTATTTTCCAATTACGCAAAACTGTTTGTCGGCAGCGGTAACGGCAGAGGAATCGCTTTAATGTTCGTCATTTCTGGAATCATGATTATTCTGATAAGTTTACTGACTTTAAAAAATAACTCTATTAAAGAACTGGAAAAGTGATTATAATTAATCTTAGATTCAACTATTAAATGCAACAATTCCATCCTTAAATAATTCCATCGGTGAAAAATAGTCCAGCCTTTTTCTTGGTCTATCATTTAATTTTCTCATAATTTTTTTAATTTCCATA
>JBFZEW010000154.1:0-3893 GCA_041306665.1 Spirochaetota bacterium
ATATTGCCACGCCCCACAGCGAACATGCGGTAATTGTTAAAGAAGCACTCAATGCCGGAAAACATGTACTATGCGACCAACCGGTTACTGTAAATTCTAAGGAAGCTCATGAAATAATTTCTCTCGCTGAAAAGAAAAATCTTTTTTTCATGGAAGCCATGTGGATACGCTTCCTTCCCGCGGTCACAGAACTCAGGAAATACCTTAATGATGGAATTATTGGAGACATAAAATTTCTTTATTCAAATTTCAGCTGGACAGCAATAAATGAATTCAATCCTGATAGCCGAATTTTCAATAGAGAACTTGCCGGCGGAGCTTTACTTGATCTTGGAATTTACCCTGCGTCATTCGCATCAATGATTTTCAAACAACAACCTGATAAAATTAGCGCGGTTTCGGAATTTAACTCATTAAAGACCGACAACTCCACTTCGGTACTTTTTTCCTACAACAGCGGAGCAGCAGCAGAGTTTACATGCTCATTTATGTTTGATAATTTTTTCTCTGCTGAAATTTTCGGTTCTCTCGGAAAAGTACAAATTCCGAAATTCTGGTGGGATGATATTCCATATGTTATTAAACTTAACAGTGGCAAGGAAATTATTATTCCAAACAAAGGCAGTGATGCTGCAAAGGGATATTCCTATGAGATAACTGAAACAGCATCGTGCATTAAAGACGGAAAGTCAGGAAGCATAATAATGCCTCCCGATGAAACTCTTGAGATAATGAATACTCTTGATAAAATCAGAGATATCACAGGTTTGAAATATCCTATTGATGAAAATTAGGCAATAACAGGTAGCATCGTAGTTGTTAGTGACAGTAAAACAATTTTGAATTTTAAATGCTGAATGTTGAATGTTGAATTATCACTTCTCACTTTTAGCTTTTCTCTTTTCACTTTTCACTTTCAACTTTTAACTTTTCTCTTTCCACTTTTCACTTTCATCTTTACAAACTTTATAATCTGTTGCTTATTATTTTTGAAACAGCAAATTGTCCCGAAGAAACGGGAGCATGCTGTTTTCCACAACATTTAAATTTATTTCATGAGTAATATCGTGAGCCTTCAGGATGTGCGGTATTTCAACAGACGCAAATGTCGCGGATAATGTTTCCGCTCCGCAAACAAGCCATTTATACTCATCGCGCGAAGCATAATCAATACGCAGAGCTTTGAGACGATTTTTATTTTGTAAATATTCTTTGATTCTTTTATCTGATCCTGGAAACGCATCTTTCCATTTTAAAATAATTTCTTCATCGCTTTTACTTCCGTTGAAAGAAGGAATAATACCGTGAGGAAATTCAGCCGATAAATCATAACTAAAAACCGCGGCGAATGCGTTTTTCACGCTTTCCGCCCATTCAGTTATAGCTTTCATGAAATCACAGGAACCCAATACTCCTGGACAAAGAGCGTAAGCTGTTTGAAAAATTTCCGGGTGCTGCATTGAAAGGCATATTGATGCGCCTGCGCCCATTGAAAAACCGCAAACAGCTCTTGATGATGCGTTGTTTAATGTTCGATAGTTCTCATCAACGTGAGCGACAACTTCCTGCATAAAATAATCCGACCAGTTTCCAATAACCGGAGAGTCTGCCCAAAAACTTCCGCCTAATTTATTCTGACCGTTCACTGATACAAAAATAAATTGAGAATCTTCAGCGCGCATAAATTTATCCAGAACGCTTTTAAATTTATAAATTTGCCGGTAGCTTTGCGAGAATCCGTGCAGAAAATACGCGACCGGATATTTTTTATCGGATTTATAATAATTAGCGGGCAAATACACCGCGTTTTTTTGGTTCAGGTTTTCATTAATTACATTTCCTGTCAGTGACCGTGAGTTTATTATAAATTCTTCAATTATACTCATATATTTCCCATTAAAAAAGGCAGATGATCCTGGTTTTATTTATTTCCGGCAATTCTTTTATATATTATTTTTTTTCTTTAGTACCTAAAATATTCTTGGCATGCTGCAGCACTAAATCCATATCATCACGAATTAAGACAATATGTTTCGCCCGCTTCAAAGCGCCGTCAAAATTTCTGTAAATATTCTGTTTGCCGATTTCATCCATGATCCCGGACTTTTCAAGACTGTTCCATGGCTGATCCTGCACTCCGGAAAGAATGACAACCGTTTTTTCTTTTCGTGACGCTGAATTAATCCACTCAAGCGTATTTAATCCTGAAGCATCAATAACAGGCACATGCTTCATTTTTAGAATTAGTACTTTTGGTCTGATCGCGAGCTGGCTGATGGTATCTTTAAATAACCATGTCGCGCCGAAGAAGAATGGTCCATTTATTTCAAATATTTCAACACCGTTCGGAACATCATCTTTGCTCAATCCATATTTTGTAAATTCAGGATGTGAATTCAACTGATCGGATTCCAGCAGACGGGAATCGCTAATATCTCCCATTCTTTTCATGAATAAAATGGAAGAAAGAACAACTCCGAGATTTATTGCAATCGTTAAATCCGCGAAAACAGTTAACCCGAAAGTTGCAAGAAGAACAATAGCATCGCTTTTCGGTGATTTTAGAATCTTTACAAAACTACGCCGTTCACTCATGTTATATGCGACAATCATTAAAATAGCTGAAAGTGACGCCATTGGAATCAGACGCGCGTATCTGCTGAAAAAAATCATAATCATCAGTACAGTAAGCGCGTGAACAATGCCCGCCACCGGAGTACGACCGCCCGATTTTATGTTCGCGGCTGTACGCGCGATCGCCCCTGTCACGGGTATTCCGAAAAAAAGCGGTGAAACAACATTGGCTATTCCCTGTCCTACAAGTTCCATGTTTGAATCATGTTTGGTTCCGCACATACCATCCGCGACAACTGCTGAAAGAAGAGATTCAATACCGGCTAGCAGCGCGATAGTCAGTGCCGGGAATAAAAGATCTTTCAATTCCGCAAAAGATGTCTGTGGCAATGAAGGCATTGGAAGCATATTTGGAACATCCCCGAATCTGCTTCCAATAGTTTCAACCGGAATGTTGAAAATTTGAACTGCAACAGTCGAAATTATAATCGCCGCAAGAGGACCAGGAATTTTTTTTATTCTTTTCTGAAAGATAATAATAATAAAAAGAGACACAATGCCTGTTGCGAGAGAATAATAATTGATTGTACTAATATTTTCGAAACACACTTGAATTGTATTTACAACTCCCGACATGCTTTCTGTGATTGTAAGCCCGAAAAATTCCTTAATCTGTGAACTGAATATTACGACCGCAATGCCCGAAGTAAATCCCACTACTACGGGATAAGGCATATATTTTATGACTGAACCGAATTTCAAAAACCCGAAAAGGATTAAAATAAAACCTGCCATAATACCTGCGATTGCAAGCCCGTCATAACCGTATTTCTGAACAATGTCATATACAATTACAATGAATGCGCCGGTCGGACCGCCTATCTGCACACGGCTTCCGCCGAAAACTGAAATCAGCAGACCTCCGATAACAGCGGTATATAAACCCTGCTCAGGTTTTACACCCGATGCAATAGCAATCGCGATGGAAAGAGGAATTGCGATTATACCTACAACTATGCCCGCGATGATATCTTTTATAAAGGTATCTTTTGAATATCCCTCTTTAAAAACCTTAAAAAACTTAGGTACCATATAACGCTCCTTTACCGACTACATTTTACAGACAAAGTTTGAACCTGCATTCCAATTTGTCACTAATTTTTTTCCAAATGCTTAAATTTATAAACAATATTTCATAGAAAACTGCTTGAATAATGTCATTTTATTAAGGGAGTATTCAATTCATATTTCCAATGCATTTTTTTCATAACCTGTCTTAAACCTGTCTTAAACCTGCTTTAAACCTGTCTTAAACCTGT
>JBFZEW010000155.1:0-2828 GCA_041306665.1 Spirochaetota bacterium
GTATTGACAATTTAATCGAAGCTCTACTGGGTGAAAGTCCTTTTAAATTCGAAATATGCAAAACGGATCATTTGCTGCTTGAAAATGGTGAAATATCGGAGTTTTAAAAAAACAACTATTAAAAACATAATATACTTGATATTTTTTTAACCTGTTATATATTATTATATAGTACATGTGAACAGGGAGGTAACATGGAAGTACAAAATATTGATTCATATTTGATTTCATCGACACAATCGGTGAATACTGAAAAAGCAGCGGCTGAAACAGTAGTTAGAAGCGAAGAAGTCAAACAAACTGAAACTGTTGCCGATAATAGAAAAGGAAATTCAATCGATAGCTATGCTTAAAGGATAAATATGGCTTCTACTAAGGCTGAAAAAACTGCATATAATGACGCTATAAAAGTGCCAAAAGAGAATATTGCGGTCCTAATTAAAGAAACAAAAGACATTGCTGCCAAAAAAAAGAAAATGCCTAATATTGAAGGTTATTTAAATTTGGAGCTTGCAATGGCGCACATTCATTTAATCACGCTTTACCTTAACATGAGTGACGCTTCCATTGAAATTCTGAAAATAAAAAACAGCATGTTTCTTGAAAACGCAAGAAAAGAATTCTATAAAGTTGTGCAATACATTGAGGAAGTCGTTGGGAGTGATATTGACCGTTCATTATCTGAAAATAAAGAATATCTCGTAAAAATAAATAAAATAACAATCCGTCAAACCCTAGAGATTTGCAGAAAACTTCTTTTTGTCAATGAAACACTGGTTGATAAAATGGGTGAAAGTTCAAAATGGAAATGGTCATTCGTTGATTTGCATGTGCGTGTTGCAAATGTTATTAAAAATCTGATTAATTTTTCTGAAATTGAGCAATATAGAAATTTCAGGTCTGAGTACTTTCAAGACAGAGAAGATCTGCTTAAACTTTGCAAGAAAACTCTTGAAGAGGCTGCAAAGCAGGCGAGAAATAAATATGAACTCTCCACACAAGCTCCGGAAGACATTAAAAAAGCAGCTGAACTGCTTACAGGCCTAAGATCTTTGCAGATTCTTTATGGTGAAACAGATGAAGCCGCTAAAACCAAAAATGTAATTGATGCATTAAAAGCCCGCGTCGAAGAAGAAGAAAAAAAGAACAAAAATAAGAAAAAAAGCTGATTTTCTTAAAAAATTTCATGAATATACTTGACGAATTTTAATATATTCGTTATTTTATTAGCACTCAGATAAAATGAGTGCTAATTCTAATAAAGGTCAAAATGAATAAATCTGAAAAGAGACTTTTAAATGAAAGAGAATCCGCAGTTCTAAGGGCTCTGGTTTATGAATATATTTCTTCAGGGAAACCTGTGGGTTCACGTTCATTTGTTCAAAAATATTCTTTTAATTTATCACCGGCAACAATGCGTAACATAATGTTTGACCTTGAAGCCATGGGATTTTTAATGCAGCCTCATACTTCTGCCGGCAGAATTCCGACAGACATTGGTTACAGATACTATGTTGATTCGCTGCTCGATACATATGAACTTACAATTGACGAGTCTCAGATTATACGCGAAGATGTTATCCGTAAAGAAGTTCATCTTGAAAAAATGTTTATTTCCATTGCGAAAATGCTTTCAAACGTTTCTTCCTATGCCGGAATTGTTCTTACCCCGCGAGCGGATTTTACGGTTATTAAATATATTGAACTGGTTCAACTTGATTTATATGAAATTCTCACTGTTTTTGTCAGCCGTACGGGAATGATTTTAAATAAACGCGTCACTATTTCAGAAATTGTTACACAAGATGACCTGCACAGGTTTTCCAAGTTTCTTTCATCTGAATTAAGCGGTTATTCATTTCAGATGATTAAGGAAAAAGTTTTAGGCGATCTTCGCGTAAAATTAGGAAACAGCATGCAGTTTCAGCTTGCTGTGGACATTGCGGAACTTGCTTTAAATGACTGCAGTGAGCAGGCGATATTCATTGAAGGAATTGAAAATGTGCTGCATCTTCCTGAAATGCTGGAAGAGAGAAGACTTAAAAGTTTTCTGTATGTAATTGAAAATAAACCAAAGCTGTCGCAAATAATTAATAAATATGTAAATGAAAATCATGTAAATACTTTAATCGGTGTTGAAATAGAAGATGAAAACGTATATGACTGCAGTCTGATTACTTCAAATTACAGCATTGGGAATATGAATGTCGGCGCGTTAGGTGTTTTCGGACCGACCAGAATGGATTATGAAAAAGCAGTACCATTAGTTGATTATACAAGCAAGGCTGTGTCAAGTCTGCTAAATAGAATGTCAAAATAAACGGAGTGTACAATGCATAAAAAAACAGAATCAGAAAAACAGCATGCTGAAGAAAATCCCGGAAGTAATGAAGATAATTCGGCTCAAAATAACATAGAAGATGAGTCTGCCGGGAAAACAAGGCATGATAAGAAAGAGACCAAATCGCATGCAGCGGCGGATATTAATTTAAAAGAAATTGAATTAAAAGCGGAAATTGAAAAACGCGAAAAAGAAATCGCTGAAATTAAGGATTTAATGATCCGGCGTCAGGCTGATTTTGAAAATTTCAAAAAGCGCATGCAGAAGAATTCTGAGCAGGATAAAAAATTATCCATTCGCGGAATTGCTGTTGATATCATTGAAATAAATGACAATCTTTTGCGCGCGAGTGATGCTGCAGAAACTATTAAAGAAGGAGTTTCTCTGGAAGAAGCGCATAAGGTTTATGTCGAAGGCGTAAGGATGATTTCAAAAAGTATTGAAACAATGCTTGAACGATACGGAATTGAAGAGATTGAATCGGAAA
>JBFZEW010000156.1:0-5840 GCA_041306665.1 Spirochaetota bacterium
GTATTGAAGGGATTGAAAAAAAATTTACAAACCTGATTAGAATTAAAATTCCGGTTCAAAACATGGAAATTTCAGTTTTCGCGAAGAATCAAAACATCCAAATTACAAGCTGGGAAGATGTTCCAAAATACAAAGCATCTTACATACGGGGAATAATTTTTTTCGAAAATAAATTAAGCAAATACAATTTTCCTACCGCAAACAACTCAGCAGAATTATTTACATCGCTGCAAAACGACCGAATTGAAATCGCATTGACAACATTAACAGGCGGTCTTTCAGAAATAAAAAAATCCGGTTACAAAGATATTTATAAAATATCAATACTGGATTATACACCAGTTTATCATTATCTGAATATTAAACATTCTGATCTTGTACCGCGAATCGAAAATGTCATGGCGAAGATGGAAAAAACAGGCGAAATCAAGAAAATAGCAGATAAATATATCTCAGAAAACTTAAAATAAAGGAGTTTATAAAGTTTGTAAAGATGAAAGTGAAAAGTTTAAAGTACAACGGTGGGAGTTTTTACGCTACGAATCATTAACTGATAATAGACACAGACACTGACACAGTTTCAACCGTCCGCTTCGCTCGATGAACGCAGATGAGAAAAAGATAAAAGAGAAAAGTAAAAAGTAAAAAGAGAATGAGTTTATATAATGTAAAAGCGGGAAAAGTGAAAAGTGAAGGAAAAGCGTCATAAAAATGCAGCTTCATCATGAAATTTTCACATATGAGACCGAAAAAATAGAAAAAAGGCGATTAAATTAATGAAATTAATTGAATTAATCTATTGACAACTATACACCTCAAGTCTATTTTTGGCACTGTATATTTAAGAACCCCAATCATAAATGTATATATAGCAAATTGCAGGAGAACTTAGAATGAGGCAAACAACTTATTCATTGAAAGCCGGAGACATTGATAAAAAATGGTTTCTGGTTGACGCTGAGGGAAAAGTGCTTGGTAGACTTGCTACCGAGATAGCGAATCTTCTCAGAGGGAAAAATAAACCGACTTACACACCGCATCTTGACATGGGCGATAATGTGGTAGTTATCAATGCTGAAAAAATTGTCCTTACAGGTATGAAAAGTGAGCACAAAGAATATTTCAGCCATAGCCATTTTCCGGGTGGAGGAAAGTTTACAAACATTAAAAAAATCAGAGCTACAAGACCTGAATTGATTATTGAAAAAGCGGTTAAAGGTATGCTTCCAAAAGGAAGATTAGGTCATGATATTTTTAATAATCTTAAAGTTTATGCGGGCACTGAACATCCGCACAAAGCGCAAAAACCAGAGAAAATTGAATTTTAAATTAGAGGTATTATAGATGGCTGATTCCAAAATTTATGCAACAGGAAGAAGGAAATCATCAGTAGCAAGAGTATACATGGTGCCTGGAAACGGCAGTATTGTTATAAATAGACTTCCGATAAATGAATATTTCAGAAGACAAACTCTTGAGCTGATCGTAAGACAACCTCTTGAAGCAGCTGATTCATTAAACAAATTCGACATTCACGCATATGTTAAAGGCGGCGGCTGGTCTGGTCAGGCAGGCGCGGTTAAACTTGGTATCGCAAGATGTCTTGTAAGTGTTGATGAGACTAACAAAAAAGCACTTAAAAGTGCAGGATTTCTTACTCGTGACGCAAGAAAAGTCGAAAGAAAGAAATACGGACGCAAAAAAGCAAGAAGAAGTTTCCAGTTCTCAAAACGTTAAAATATATACGTTGGGTTATCAAAGACTGTCCACTGCGGGCAGTCTTTTTTTTTGTTAAATTACGATATTTCTTAAAAAAGGTGTATAACTATACATCAAAATATTTACCTCAGAGATGAATTTTTACATACAAGTAACCTGAAAAGATGAATAACTATGCACTTAAATTGAAAACTTATCAGCTAAATCAGTTTCTTAAATCAAATTCCTCTCAATTTTATGTTCTATTTAATGAAAACAATTGATTTACATGAATAACTATATACAAAGTTCATTTCTGTGGTGAAACTCAGTGAATTTTGCAGATTTACTCAAAGGAGGTACATAACTATGCATAAAATCAATCATTCTATTTTAAAATTTTAAAATACACGTATATTTCAATGAATAACTATACAGCGAAACATTCATCTCTGAGGTGAAACTCAATGATTTTTGTAATCTGAAAAATTTTTCATAATTAAAAAAATTAATTGCCAGTGCAAATACAAGGCATATAATCATGAACATGGAAATCACTTCAGTAAAATATAAAACCGACAGTATAAAAGTTATTTTTGAAAACGGAAATTTTTTTATACTTCCAATAACATCTGAATACATGAAACTTTCTCTCGGAAATGATATTTCCAATGAAATAATTGTCAGGATGAAATCTGATTCCGCATATTTTCTATGCAGACAGCAGCTTTACAAATATCTCGCGAATGCGGACAAATCAATCTTTGAATGTAAAAGTTATCTTCAGCGGAAAAAATTTGAAGATAAAGTTATTCTGACAATTTTAGATGAATTTAGAGAAAAGAATTATCTCAATGACGCTGAACATGTCCGCAAATATCTTGATTTTTTAAAGCGCACAAAAACAGCCGGTAAAAATTTTGTTCTTAACCGGTTGTACATGAAAGATATTGATAAATCAATTATTGAATCTTTCATGGATGAAATTAAACTCTTTGATGAGAATTATGATGAAATTCTTAAACTTGCGGAGAAAAAATATAAAATAATCGGGGAAAAGAATAATAACTACTCAAAACTTGTTTATTTTCTGCAATCACGCGGATTCTCAAACCAGACAATATTCAAAGTTTTGGATATGATGAAAAACAGGGGATACATTTTTTACAAATCTGACGATAACAATTATGATGACGATTAGATTCCACTTCATGACCAGCTATTTTATCATGGAATTAAAAACATTAAAATCTCGCTTTTTTAATATATTCATTATAGGTTTTTATTATGTCTGCGTATTGTTTTGATTTTTTATATTTTTTTAACTCATAATTAAAGTCATTGAGAATCGCCGAAGAACCGGGAAATTTTTTTGATACCATTAGGCTATATGATACATAGAGCTCTGGAATATCATATATTTTAATTTCCAATTTGCGTTCACTATAATTTTTGTTAACCTCCTCCATCGCATAAAAAATATTTACGATTACAGCTTCGTATCTATTTTCAAAAAGTTTACGTACAGCCAGATCATCACCATAAGTCAAATCATATGAAATTTTATTTTTATCAAGCCAGTCAATGTAATAATATCCTGAAATTGCGCCAATTTTTTTCCCTGATAAATCTGAAATTTTCACCGATGATTTATCGGATATTTTTTTCAACGAAATTACTTTTTGTGAATTTTCATCCATTACGTTTTCTGAAAACATAGCGTATGGATTTCTTGTAACTGTAGACGTGAAAGGCATTGCCGCAAAAATCTGGCCGTATTCAACCATATATTCACATCTTGTCCATGGAACATATATGTATTTCACATTAAATCCCATTTCCTTGAAACAATCATTGATAATCTGCGAAAAAAAACCTTTTTCAGGGAAATCTTTATACACAAACGGAGGATAATGGTTCGTTGCAATCGATATTTCATTCTGCTGCGGAAAAGTAATGACCGGAATTACCAAAAATGCAGAAACAATTAAGATCTTGAAAAATTGTTTTTTCACAAATCCTCCCGACAACCTCAATGATACTATCATATTTATATTAAATAATTTATCACAATTGGTGAAAACATTCAAACAATATTTCTTTTATTATGCGTAATGGCGGGGAAGAATTAAACGTTAATGACAAGGTTCAGGACAAAGTTGAAGGAATCATTCTGCCGGATTTAATGCAGCAAGCCCATCAGCAGCGAAGCGAGATTTGCCAACATCACACTCCTTAAGGAATTCACGATAATTAATTTTCAGTAAATCTGATTTTTCAGATAAACTCTGTGTTGCTGATTTTTTAATTACAGAAAGAAAATAACATCTCCAGTTTAATATCGAATAACTGTCTTTTTTATTTGTGAATATCATTTTTTAATTTTATTGAAATTTACTATTCAATACTTTTTAAATACTCATTATATTTTTTAATAGCTTCGGAATAAGCCTGAGTTTTTTTATATTTTTTTAATTCCCAGTTAAAATCATTCATGATCGCCTCTGCGCCCGGATATTTTTTCGATACCATTAAATTATACGCGATTTCGAGCTCAGGAATATTATAAATTTTAAGTTCGTTTCTCCGGTTTTTATAATTTTTATTTACTTCCTGAAGAGCATAAAAAATATTAACAATTACCGCATCATATCGGTTTTCGAATAATTTCCTTACAGCGAGATCATCGCCATACGTTAAATCATAAGTGATTTTATTTTTATCCAGCCATTCAATATAATAATATCCAGAAATAGCTCCGATTTTATTTCCCGATAAGTCTTTAATTTTTACTGAATTTTTTCCTGAAAGAGTTTTCAATGAAATTAATTTCTGCGAAGTTTCAGCCATTATTATTTCCGAAAATAGAGCAAACTGCTTCCGTTTTTCAGTCGAGGCATATGGCATTGCTGCGAAAATTTGTCCATTTTCAACCATATACTCACATCTTGTCCATGGAACATATATATATTTTACTTCATATCCTGCCATTTTGAAAGATTCAATCACAATGTTGGAAAAAAGCCCTTTTTCCGGAGTATCTTTAAAGACAAAAGGAGGATAATGATCCGTAGCGATTAGAATTTCTTTTTCCTGCGAAAATGAAAATGTTTGAATTACAGCAAGAAAAAAACATATTATTAAGATTATGCGTTTAGTTTTCATAAACGATCCTCCCGAACTGATTCAAGTATGCTTCTATTTATTTTTAATATCAATATATTTAAGTTTTTTAAATTAGCGTCATGATGGAATTTTTTATTAGCAATTTACACTACAAACAGGTAATCCTTTTTAGGAAGAAGAATCGAAAAAAATTTCATTGCCGCTTTGATACGGCATAAAAAAATCTTGGCACTGGTTAAATGCAATCTCGCAGGAAAGTTTTATGGAGTAAACGAAATGCGAATTATTTTATCTGACTTTGATATTTTTCATAATCAGAAATAAAAGATTTATACATTGAAGTATTTTTTGTTTTTACCAATTCAGCGTTGAATTTTTCGATTATCTTTTCTGACTCAGGAAAATTTTTCGATGCCATTACATGGTAGCTGATTTTAAGTTCCGGAATGCTATAAACGTGAAGATTTTTCTCCTCTTGGGGATATAATTTATAAAGCATTCCCATTCCATTACTGTAAATGCATATGAGAGCATCAAACCGATTGTTATATAGTTTTTTCATCGCCTCTTCTTCGCCGTAGCTGAGATCATAAATAATTTTTTCTTCATCAAGCATCTCAATATACCAATAACCTGCAATAGCACCGATATTTAAAGGTTTTAAATCCTTAATTGAAAGATTATTTTTTGTGCTTATTTTTTTGAAACTGAATACTTTGATGCTAGTGTCATAAAGAATAGCATTTGAAAAAACCGCATAATTAGATCTGGTTTTATTTTTCACGTATGGAATGGCAGCGAAAACCTCTCCATTTTTAACCATATATTCGCATCTTAACCATGGAAAATATTTATATTCAACTTCATATCCAGCCTTTCTGAATGTTTCAGTAACAATTTTTGCAAAAGGACCATTACCTTCAAGATGCGACCCGATTAATGGTACAAAATTTTCTGTTGCAATAATTAACTTTTTGTTTTGATCATTAGCGGCGTGAACAGTAAATATACAAACA
>JBFZEW010000157.1:0-3116 GCA_041306665.1 Spirochaetota bacterium
ATATTCTGTTTAACCGGAGGGTCTGGAAGTTTCACGGATGATATGCCTGAAATGATGCGGTGATAGACGTCATTTGTGCCGAAAATGTCGATGCTCCACTTATCCTGATAATTCAACTTGATGCTCATGAATCCCCTTGAAACAGATGCCGCCGCGAATTCTTTTTTTTCAATTGTGAATGATATATTTTCCTTTTCACCCGAAGCGAAAATGAGACTGCTGTCGGTTTTACAAAGAGCGCCCATTACGGCGCTGATTTTTTTATTATTCATGTTTCCGCTGAATACGGCTTCACAGATGATTATAATGTTTTCGTTGTTTTTAATATTTTTTTCCAGCCGTGAAATAAGTTTTTCTTTAATAATAAGTTTTTTTAATTCAGGACTGCCGTTGATGAATTCCGTTACTTTATTCTGCATTCAATTCTCCGCGATAGTGTTGATTGATGATACTTAAAAAAAATTAATATCGGAAACAGTACGCATGAAATTTACGGCGGCAAATGTCATGCGTAAATTCTGAATAATTATTTACGGGCATTTTTTAAAACCAGTATTCACATTTTTAAAAAATCGTTAATACTGGTTTTATCAGAACTTGTTCCGACAAGGAAACATCAAGCATTCATTTGCGAAAGTTACCTTGTTATTTTATTGATCAACCTTAATTATTTTGCTGATTTCATTTTTTTCAATAATAACTCTGCCAATTATTGTGTCAATTGTGTACTGATTTCCATTGTTTTCAATTATTTTCCCGATAATAATTGTTCCGCTTTTTGTTGTGATCCGCAGCGTTTCATTATTTTTTTCATTTAGTTTGAATTTGTATGATTTATCCGGCATTTGTTTTAAACGCGACATTTTCTCAATTTTACCGTTTAATTTTTCCTGAATCTGCAAAATAGTTAAATTTTCACTAAAAAATTTTTCCGTTGAATCAAGACTTCTCGTGTTAACATTTTTATTTTCTTTTATCATGGAATCAAGAACTGTATCTCTCAGAATGAGGTTGTTAGCTTCGCTAATTTCGCTTATTCCTGATTTTTTCTGAAGCGTCTTTCCAATGATATATATTCTTCTGTTTGAATATATCGCATATTGCGATTCAGGGTTTTCATTGATTATTTGACTGTAGTATTCAAGCGCATTTTCTGGATGTTCAGTTTCTTCAAGACATCTTGCTTTGAAATATTTAATTTTAGTTCTGTCATCGCTGTTGATTGAGTTTTGTGATTCTTTATCGTTGAAAATATTTAAAGCGTCATTATACGCTAAAAGATAAAAATACTTAATTCCTTTATCAATGTCCTTTGATGATTCATTATTGATATTGTTCAGTTCGCTATCGATTTTATCGAGGTATTGAAGCAGAATAATCGCGGTTAAAATAATGTTTTCTTCAGCATTGGAATTTATCAGTTTGCCGTAAATGTCTCTCGATTTATTCTTTAATCCCATCATTGAATAACAAAAACCGCGGTGCAGCATGACTGAGTCAGAATGATACTTCGACAGATTTTTTCCCCGGAGAGCTGCATCATATAAAATAATCGCTTTACTGAAATAATTATTCCGCTCGGCATAATATCCTGCTTCAACTGAAGGAGATAAGTTATTGTCATAATTGCCGATTTTTTCTTTTTTAAAAACCGGTCTGTACAGGTTTACCAAACTGATTACTATATTTTTTATAAAAAATGAAAATTTATGTTTAGAATCTTCTTTATCGGATGATTGTTTCATAATTGTATTTATCCGGTATTCCATTTTGTCAAAATCGTCCTGAGAAGATTTCTGATAATAGAGACTCATCCGGTTCTGATATTTTGCTATCAGGTAAATATGGTTATAATCGTTATGACGGTAATTTTCATCCTGAATTACGTTTTTAAGCTCGGTTATTCTAATGTCTTTAACGATGTTATTAAACGCGACTACAATCAGCAGTATTATTACTGTTATAATGAAAAATATAGTTTCTTTGCTGATAGTGTTTTTTTTCATTTTTTAAACTCTATTACTATTAATGTTGCGTCATCATTCATTTTGTTGATATTTGTCTTTTCCGTGAAATCCTGTATTATGCAGTCTTTTATTTTTTCACATGATTCATTTATATTTGCGGCAATTGTTTTAATTATTCTTCCGCTGCCGTAAAGCTCATTGTCGGTAACAGTTTGTTCAATTATTCCGTCGGTGAATAGAACAATTTTATCGTTTGGCTCAACCTTAACGGTTAAATCCTTAAACAAATATTGTTTGTCTGTGGTAATTCCGATTACAAAACCGTTAGCCGTAAAAGTATTGATTGATTCATTTGAATTTTTTATGTGGTACGGGCTGTGGTGTCCACCGTTGCAGTAAATTATTTCATGAGTGCTCTGGTTATAAATCATGTAGAACGCTGTAAAGAACGATCCGGTAATGTAATTTGTATTGAATATTTCTGTTACTTTTATGTTTATCTCCTGAAGCGTTTCAGCGGGTGACGAAAATTTCTGGGAATACTCCATGAATAATTCTTTGGCTACCATGGTTATCAGTGCGGCAGGCACGCCGTGACCTGATGCATCAGCAATGAGAAATCCGGTGCATTCATCATTAATTTTGAAAATATCGTAATAATCGCCGCTGACTTTTCCGTGAGGTTTGAAAAATATCGAAAAGTCATAGAAATCAGATTTATTCAATTGAGGGAATATAGACTGCTGGATTTTACTTGCAATAATAAGTTCATTTTGTATGTTACTTTGATATAAAATGAGCTTGCTGATTTTTTCTTCAACAGATTGGGCCATTTTATTAAATGAGTTGGCTAAATTGCCGAATTCATCTTTATTGCTGATGTCAATACGGACGCTATAATCGCCCATGCTGATGATTTGTGCCGTGTAATTTAATTTTTCAATAGGTTTAATTATTAATTTTATCAGACCAAGCGCGAAAATGAAATGAAGCGCTCCGACAAATGCGATAATTACGGTTATACTGATATAAATATCGGAAATTAGTTTATTGTAATTTATAATGTATTTTTCAATTAAAAGTATATACGGGTTTGAGTCAGATAATTGAATCGGGAAATAATAGGATATTATAAAATCGTTTTTATTG
>JBFZEW010000158.1:0-5096 GCA_041306665.1 Spirochaetota bacterium
TCAATGGTTCTCGCGAAACAGGTTGTTCTCATTAATGATATTATCAGTAAGTTCAATAAAGAACTTTCAGGCGGAAAGACGGTGTATCGTATTTCCTGCATCGCGTATTATAAAATAATTCATGGCCTGAAAGATGAATATGACAAAAGAAAATTTCCCTGGCTGAAGGAAATTATTGATAAATATGAATCGAGCGTCACTTTTAAAAAAGGAGAAATTTTTTACAAAGAGGACTCTATTGTTAAAATTATTCCTTCGCATGACCTTGACAGTAAGCTGACTACTTATCCCAAAGGAGCAATAATCTGCGAAGAAGGCAAACCTGGCGACAGTATTTTCATCCTGCAGGATGGAGTAATCGATGTGTTTGTAAAAGACAACCGGGTTGCTTCAATTTCCGAAAAGGGAACAAGTATTGGCGAAATAGCTCTGCTTTTGGGAGAAACACGTTCAGCTACTTTGAAGGCGAAAAATAACGTTTCACTGATAAAATTAAATAAAGCTGATCTTAAAGATGTCGCCGAGAAAGACATTAATGTTTTAATCGGAATAGCGAATTCGCTCGCGCAGAAACATTACAATAATGTTCAACTTATAAAGTCGCTGAATGATAAAAAGCTCGATGAAGAGTTGAGCACGGTTGATGAAGAATATAAAAAAGAACTCGTCAGTCAGAACAAATGCATTGCTTCATATGCCGCGTTGAAACATGATGTTGCCGAACTTATTTATCACAAGAAAGCTGATTTTCTTCAGGAGCGTTTTGTTGATTTTCTTGATTGATTAAATGCTGCTTATTTCACAGCGTTCAGAAATAATATTCGCGACAGTTTCAAGATTAATTTTATCTGTTTCATTAAAATCATTCAGTTTGTAGCTGTCCAGGTCAATTACTCCGAAAATTTTTCCGTTTTTCTTCAGCGGTATCACTATTTCAGAGTTAGAGTCGGGATCGCAGGCGATGTGTCCATCAAATTTATGAACATCTTCAACAATGACAGTTTCACCTGATTCAACGCATTTTCCGCAGACTCCTTTCCCCTGTGGAATACGAATACACGCGGGTTTACCCTGAAAAGGTCCCAGCACAAGTTCATTGTTTTCCAAAAGGTAAAATCCGGCCCAGGTAATATGATACAGATTCTGAAAAAGTATCGCGGAGATGTTCGCTAGATTCGCGATGAGATTTTTTTCATCCTTCGTGATGTTTTTAATCTGTTCAATTATTATTTCGTATTTTTCATCTTTCATGATTATTTCCCGCTGTATATTTTTTTATTTTGCAATGAGTTCACTACTGAATTTTATAAGATCATTTCCGTCAATAAAAAATGAAAAGATAATTGAAGTAAAATTGTTTTGTATTGCTTTAAAACGATCCTGTTCAAGTGCCAGGTTTCCTGCATCACGTATAAAAACAGCTTTCACATTTTCCGGATATTTTTTAAAAATTCCGGAATAAATTTCAGCATCCATTTCTCCGGAATCACCGATCAGAATAAATTTTTTCTCAGGAAAGTCATCAATAATCCGGCTTATGATATCTGTTTTATATTCTTTCTGATCGGCAATGATAAAATCGATGAAACTTTTATCAACGACCCGGAATTTTTTAAGATGAAAACTTCCCTTTGGAAATCCTGCCTGCTGCATGAATGATGAAATTGATTTAAATAATTGCCACGGCGAACCGGAAACATAATGAAAGGATACGTTTTGATTTGCAAGATGTGAATAGAATTCAGGCGTTTTCTCGACAGGAGCAAACGGCCTGATGAAAGTATTTTTAATCAGTTCTTTTTTGTTAAGCACATTGCTGATTTTAATTGTATCATCTATGTCGGAAATTACAGAAAGACCATCAGGCTTTACGACTGTTATGTAACTTTCAAATTGACGTTGATTCGGCACGGAAGTATCAAGGTTTATTTTTAGAATTGCGTTGTTTTGATTTTCAGATTCAACGGGAATTGTAATTTTCGTTAAAGAGTGGCCGTCCGCGCTTGAGGCTTTCAGTTCAAATTTCTGCCCGTTGATTAGTACGGTGAGTTTTTTATTTCTTTCGTTGTCAGCCATGAACGGGCGTAATCGGCTTTTAAATATTTCCGAGTCCTGAAATTCCTCATCGCTGATAAACAATTTTTTCATCGCGGATGTGATAATATTCCTGACGATTGAGTTTTCTTCCGGTTCGAAAATCCACATGTGAATTTCAGCTGAAATCACATCTTTAATGATTTTGCCATAAACAGGAATGAATATGACTTCTTCGTCATTTTTGACTGTTTTACTGATTACAATATTTGCGAATAAGTAACAAAACAGCACAGTTATTATGAAAAGCATTGTGTAGTATTTCATATTTTCTCCTTCAGTATATTATATTTCAAATTCATGTGATGACAAGTATTTTTCCATGTTTCTTTCGGTATTGCCTTCCAGCAGGTTTTTTTCACTTAGTTGCTTTTCCGGCACTTGCTGCTTGGTGCCAGGTATCCAAGCGCAATAAGGCTTTAACCTGGCACCAAACCAAGCCTCCTATGCGTTTGTATCCATAGACTAAGTGCCAGGTTAAATATTGAAATCCAGTTGGTGCCAGGTGTATGGCTTAGTATGAGTTCAAACCTGGCACCGATATATATGCGTAAAGATAAAGTGACAAATATAAGTTAGACAGGAAATTTAAGTGTTGAGATAATTTATATAATGTATATAATACTACAAATACATTAAGTTAAGAGAAGAAAATGGAAGCGAAATCGAAACTTTACCTTAAAAATCTAAATGAAGAATATGAAGAACGGATTGCTAAAATTCCGTTTTTAAACATTGAGACATTTATAATTCCTAGTCCTTATGTTTCTGATAATACTCTTGAGAAAGACTATCAATTCAGTTATGTTTGGGATGAAGATGGTGAAATCACAGCATATATTCTGGTGTATTCAAATCCGCAAAAAACAAAATTTCAAATATACAAACAGGTTACAAGTCCATTTGGCAGGGGAAAAGGGATCGGGTCGATTTTTTTGAAAAAATTATCTTCCAGTGTTCCAGATAATTCTATAATTTATCTTTATGTGTGGGAAAAAAAGATTGATTCAATAGATTTTTTTGAAAGTAAAGGTTTTAAAAATAATGAATCGATAGTTTATCGCCAGTTAATATTTTACCATATGTCTGTCGAAGCAAAAACAGTAAGAGAAAAACTTGAAGCTGTGAAGCTCTCTGATCAGAAAAAAGTGGAAGAAATAGGGAAAACCCGTCATGATGCGCGGAAAATTCTTACGTTGATGATTGACATGATTGACATGCTGTCTATCGATAATTTTAACAAGCTTGTTGAAGATATTAATCGTGAATCCACTGCTCTGGTGAATTTACTAAATTCGTATGAAGATAAAATTGACGTATATCAGCGTGAAATTGACATAAAAGAGATAATTCTCGAGCGTGTGATTCCCTATGTGAATGTATCTGATATTCCTTGTGAAATTAAACTTCATTTCTATCCAGGGACTGTCCATGTTTATGCTCATTACTTTGAAGTCAGCCGGGCTTTAATCAATTTAGTATCAAATTCTTTAGAAGGAATTAAGGCATCAGGGAAAAATGGAGTACTTAATATTACTTTAAGTGAAGAACAAGATTCGGTTGTGCTTGCGTTTGTTGATAATGGAATAGGAATTTATCCAGAGAAACTTGTGCGTAATTCTGAAGGACTTCCAGCTTTTGTCGGCAGAACAACAAAGAAGAATAAAAGCGGAAGCGGAATTGGAACACGGCAGATTTTCTCTACATTTGGCGCTGATAATATTTTTGTTGATTCAGAAGCGAATGAATTTACAAAATTTGTTATACGTTTGCCGAAAGTTAAGGATACTAAAAATAAACAGATGCTTGAGCTTCGGCAGAAATATAGCGAATTCATTAATACTTATTCATTTGTTTGCATCGATGCACATTCCGATGAAGCTGCAATTAGCGCGTTTATATGGCAGCTTAGAAAAATGCAGATTTTTATGCATGATCTTGTTTTTCAATTCAGCAAGTATAATAATATACGTATAATTTACAGAACTCTTTTATCATATATTCATGGTTCGCTAGACTTGGATGCGCTGAAGATTGAGTTGTTGAAATTTCGTGTTGAGAATAGAGATTTTGCAGTCTGGATTCTTGATATTGCCGAAAAAATCAAAGCTTCATACATTATGATTGAAAAGTTTGTAGTGATTTCTCCTGTTATTAAAGGAATTCTTTTAAAGAGTTACGCGCAAGCTCAGCACTCAACGATAATTTTTACCATGGATCCAGATACTGGAAATTTTTTTGCAACAGACAGAAAGCTTGCAGAGCATCTTGATTTTGCGCCATATTTAAATAAAGATAGAGAGTTTCTTCTTCGCGGTGAGTTTAAGGGAGATCTTTATAAAAATCATAATCCGATTTATCTGGGAGTATGGACAATTACGAGCGAAGCGGATTTGATTGCTAAATTCAAGATGATTCGCAGCGGAGCTGAAAGACTTCTTGAGATGGGAATTAATTCCGATAAGCGTCTTAATTTTTATCACACCACATATAATTCTTTCGGTAAAGAGATTGATACTTATAAAACCTTGACTGTTAAGGAAATGGCAGAAACACCTGATGATAAATTTTCACAATATGTCATTAACGCTGAAGATGAACTCCAGGGCTTTATGTTTACAGATTAATATTAATCACAGAATTTATTTTTTATTCAATATCGTTTTTTGTATTTTGCTTGTTATTTCTATCTGCATAGTCTATCTGCATAGTGCCAGGTTTTGTTATAATATCCTTTTCCCATTAAAGCCTGGCACCTCAAGCCAAACTAAAGATAAACTTTATACCTGGCACTGGAGCATACATACCAACAAGCCTGGCACCAAGCCATCAGGAGCATCGTGCCTGGCACCGAATAGCATCGTGCCTGGCACCGAATCAAACAGAATCCACGAAAATTTAATAAAAACAAAAAAAATTCAATTTTTTCAAAAAAAGTTTTAACTTTTTTCCTTCGAGAAACGTTATAAGTGTAGAGATGAAAAAAAGGAGTTCACTATGGG
>JBFZEW010000159.1:0-8218 GCA_041306665.1 Spirochaetota bacterium
AAGAATTTTGGCTGCTTCTTTATACTTTCCTGAATAAAATAAATTTTCAGACTCCTGCATCTGTTTAATATAATTCGGAGTGCATGAAAAAAACAGCGTTACAGAAAACGCAAATATTATTACAATGATCCTTTTCATCATTATTCCTTGTTTTTGATATTTAGAACGTTACTCCCCCGCCCTTTTTAGATACTTTCAGAAACTCCTGCTGTTCCTGCCAAACTACAACGCGGGTAGCAACTTCCATGAGTTTCAAAGTAACAACAAGATATTGTTTCTGTTTATTTCCGACAGTTCGCATATTTTCACGAATATCGCCGTAAAGATAAAGATTCGGACTTTTCAGCTGGCCGAATGGAATCGCGCTGTCCGGATCGATCAAACCGGTTGTACCCATTTCCATCTCAGCAAGAGCTTCTTTTGTCATTTCAGCATCGATGAATTTAATGCGTTTTTTAATTAAATTCGTAGTTATTTCATCAGTAACCATTTTTGCATCAAGATGATCAGATGTTCTGTTCTGAAATCTTTCAACCTGAATGAACACATTTTTTTTATAATCATCTTTCAAAAAAGTATACATGGATGTTACCATTGTATTTACAGTCATTTTGATTTCTTTTGGTCCCCATTCTCTTGAACCTTCGTCTTTAGATGCATCTTCATATTTCACATTTTTACCACAGCTTAGAGCCGCAATTAGAAGAAATAATACAGCAGTATTTCTTATTTTATTCATATTTTACCTCTTTAAATAACATTATTTTTCATTATTACCCCATATTATGTTATTATGCAATAAAAAAAATTTAATATTTCAGTATTATCTTTTATAGTTATTTTATTTGACTTTTTAAACAATATAAACTATCTTATTTTGAGATCAATACAAAAAAATGGAGAAAATGATGAAAAAAATCAAACTTTTAGCTGTAGTTGCAATACTTGCAATCTCTACTTCAGCTTTCGCACAAGCATATGATCTGCCACTGATGTTTGGAGTTGAAGGCGGATGGCATCAAAACACATTGAATGCAGAGTATAATTCAGATGCCGGGACTGTTTTGGAAGGTGAAACAGAGGAAACTGTTACCAGTTTTTATCAGATTCAGGCTTTTTTCGATGCTTCATATTTCAGAGTATGCCTGGGGTATTCCGGAAGTATAGGTGATACAGTTTATTCGACTTCAATAAGCGGAGATGAAGATGTTGAAGCTGATTATTCTCTTGGTATCATTGAAATTAGTGCATATTTCAAGTATCCTATTTACAGCGGTTATGAAAATGCTGTTTTTTATCCAATGATCGGGATCAACTACTCAAGTCTTTATTCAGCAACATGGAATGACGCTCCTGACGGAGTCGATGAAGATATTAAAAAGGATTTACAGGATAATGAGTATGAGGATTTATATTTAATGCTCGGTTTTGGCGGAGATTTCAAAGTCAGTGAAACAGTATTTATAGTACCTTCAGTTCTTTTCGGAATAAATCTTACAGCAGATGATGATGACGATACAACTGACGCAACTTTCAGTTACAAATTCGGCATCAATTGCGGTGTAGGTTTCAAACTTTAAACTCAGAACACAAAAAAATCAGGTGCAAAAACACCTGATTTTTTTATTAACAAACTCAATTCTTCTTCGTTACGATTTATAAACACAAAAGAACTTGCAAACTAATGTTTGCAATTTTTTTAAATAAAAATAAATACTTGTTTTGAAAGTGCCCATAATAAGTATAAATTAATTTAATATTGTTATTGCAAAATAATTAATTTAAGATAAATTTGTATAAATTATAAACAAGGAACAAAAAATGAAAAAATTTAAAATTTTAGCCGTATTCCTGGTCATATTCACAACAACTGCAGTTTTTGCTCAGGACAGCTATTTTGAGGATGAGCCTGATAACTCAGACGATTCATATTACACAAACGATGATGATTCAAATGATAGTAAAAATGAATCTAACAATAATAATTCCAATGGGATTCCAATTACAATAGGAATTCAAATCGGAAGAAGTGCTAATTCATATGCTTCGGCTTATGAATATACATATATGGGTTATGATGAAACAGCAACAGTTTCAATGACAACAGGATTCTTTAATATCAGCATGTTTGTTGACTTCAAATATTTACGCCTATCAACAAAATATTTCGCCAGTTCTCAGGATACTACTTTAGCAGTAAAATATGACAATGAAAATGATTTGTATGATGAAGCATACGCAGAAGATGTTGCATTTAAATTCTCTCATATTGATTTTCAGGGACTTCTAAAATTTCCATTTTCAAATTGCTGTCAGACTGCTGAAATATGGCCTGCAATTGGTGTTGCCTATTCAAAAGTGCTTACAGCCGAAGATGAAAATGGAAATAGCATGGATATTAAAGACAATATGAATGATATCTGGCTATGTTTCGGACTTGGTGCTGATTTCAAACTTACTGATTGGTTAATTTTCACCCTATCAACTCAACTTGATTATTCACTCACCCCGGACCTCTATGAGAATGAAACAGGTACCCCAATGGCAATGCGTTTTTCCATGGATATAGGTGCTGGAATCCGTTTTTAACAATAAATAAACCGGAAATTACACATATATTTCCGGTTTAACAGTAAAAACATTACTTCATGAAGAATTACCAAATTAAAATTTATTTTCTTTAAATATTTCGTAAAATGACCGAAAATATATATAGTAAATATAATATTTAAAGAAGTTTGAATGAGCAGAACTGTAAAAATATTTTTTCCAATTGGAATTTTTCTGGTCCTTTTTTTGCTGTTTTTCAGCTCGAGCTGCGGACTTAGCGGGTTTTATTATTATAAATATACTCTGAATTTTATTGATAAAATGACAAAAGATGCAAATGACTCATCTGTCGCTCTTGTAGAGGCATGTTCAATAATAGCGGAACTTTCAGACGGTAAAGAACAGGAAAAAAGACTCAATGACTTTTTCGCTAACAATCCGCAGAAAAAATTTTTCTCAAAAGCGTTCTACGCGAAAGGCAACGGCACAATTATCGCTCATTCAAATCCCGAAGAGATAAAAGAGCTTAACGGCAACATCGCATTTGACGAATTCAAATATAACATTGATCAGATTTTTTATCCGCTTTCACAGAATGATAAAAAGGTATATCTTTCCGATTATTATATTTTAGACGAGCAGATTCCTTTTACAAAAGAAGAAATTAAATATCTAAAACAGTATTTGTACAATAACATTGATAGAAACGGCTGGCTCGCGAACAAGACGGTCGAAAAAAATATTAAAATCAGCAAAAAAAAATATGAACTTCAGAAAACAGGCACCATAAATTTTATTTTAAGCAAGAAATTATTATACGTTGAACTTTTTAAAGTCAAAGAAAAAATTATTCAGACAGCCGTCATATCAGCAGGAACAAGCGGCATTTTGTCGTTATTTCTGTCTCTGATTATTTTTCTTCGGTATAATTCCATACGAAGGAAAACATTAAAATCATCCGCGCTTATACAACAGGCTGCAATCGGTTTGGCGCCGGAGAATATTGAAATTGACATGCACGAGGAAGAACTTATGGACTCTGATAATATTGATATTGAAACAGACAGCATGTATCCGGAAATTTTCGATGAAGAATCCGGCGAGAAACTGGACATTAATCCGCAGGAATATCTGAAAATATCAAAATATTCTGAAATAGGAAGCAATGGTGATGTTTCAATTGATAACTCATATAAAAAACCTAAACCGCCCATTCAGATTGTTTATGATGAAAGCACTTCCAACTCTGAAAATGACATTGTCATTCTTGATGCTGTTCCGATAAGAAAAAGGAGAATCAGCTGAAATGCCGAAGATTATTCAGACCACGGAAAAAAGCGGGAAAGTAATTATTGTAAATATTGAAGGTCCATTAACATCGGAAAGCTCCTCACATTTCGAAGGATTGATACATTCACTGCTGGCAGAAGGCAGCTATTTCATCGCTGTCAACTTCGGCCAGGTTGATTTTGTTTCTTCGGCAGGTATCGGCGTGCTGCTTTTCGCTTCGCAATTAGTCCGCAAGCGCGGCGGCAGTCTTGTAATATTCAGTTCTTCGAAGGAAATAATTTCGCTATTTTCAATTCTTAATCTGAGTAAATCCATAATTCTTGTTCCTGATAAAAAAGAAGCAATACGCTTATTAACAAAAGAGATATCCGAATCTGCCTCTTCAGTAGAAAATGAAAAAGTTTCATCTCCGAAGATGGAAAGATTGGAACAAATGCACCAGGAAAAAGCATTAACCTCGGAAAATGGCGGTATTATATTCAACAACCCGCTGATAATCGAATGCGCGCAGTGCGCGACTTTTATTCGGGTTCATCAGAGCGGAGATTACATCTGCCCTTCATGTCACACTGAATTTCTCGCGAAAGATGACGGTTCTGTGATTTTTTAACGGTTACCAACCTTATCTTGCTTTTCCATCACCTTTTTTTATGTAAATTCAATAAGATTATTGACTAATTTCCTGAATTATATTATTTATACACAATAGAATGAAACATTGAGGTATAGATATGAAAATAGTTCATGTCCTGAAAAGAATTGAAACCATTGATTCGGATATAAAAGAACTGCGAAAACTTGAAAAATCACTTCAGAAAGATAAATCATTTTCAACACCAATATACATGACAATTGAAAAACAGGTAAATCTTCTTGTCGGCGAAAGGGTAAAACTTCTTGAGCTTCAGGTAAAAAATCCTCCTGAATCTTTAGTAGAAGAATTCAAGGAAAATGACAACGACAGTGAAATCATTATTCCGACACCTTTAAAAAAAAATAAAAAACCCGGTGATAAAGCAAAACGTACTAAAAAAACTGACGAATCAAAATCTTCAAAACCTGTTGATGAGGATGATTTTGACGACATTCCAATGCCTATGCTTACCCAGGACGCGATTGATTCAAGGTTCGATTCATTAAAAAAGGAGAAATCCTCTGAATCCGAAAAAAAGGTTCCTTCGTATCTAATACGAGAAGAAGAAAACGATGATGATGATTTTTCAGATGACAATGTTAAACTGCTTGATATCGCATTGAATAAAGGAACATTAAAAAAAGATGACATTGTAAAAGAAAAAAAACGGGTGAAATTTTTCCGTGACAACTTTCCCGGAAGCGAATACTGAAAATTAGAACCTGCGAAAGCAGGTTTTTTATTTACCGGTAGATTGATAAACAGTATTTTAATTTTTTAAAACCATAAGTGCGGATTCTATCAGTACTTATCACCGCAAGGGAACATCAAAAACAATAGTTATAGATATTCCCCTACATAACCTTATCATTGTGATCTTGTATTTTCTGCGTTTTCATTGACAATGAAATTCTCTTGCGTTCCGCATCAATCTCAAGAACTGTAACACTCACATTCTGATTTACTTTTAAAATGTCAGACGGATTTTTGATAAAAGTATCCGCCATTTCACTTATATGAACTAATCCGTCCTGATGAACTCCAATGTCGATAAAAGCACCAAATGCCGTTACATTCGTCACTACACCTGAAAGTTTCATTCCTTTTCGCAGATCAGCAATAGTATTAACTCCATCAGCGAATGAAAAAACTGCAAATTCACTGCGCGGATCTCGACCCGGTTTTTCAAGCTCAATCATAATATCCTTCAATGTAGGCATGCCGGTTTTTTCGGAAATATATTTTTCAAGTTTAATTGAATCACGTTTCGATTTTTCTTTTATCAGATCAATTACACCGCAACCTGCATCTTTAGCCATTTTTTCAACTATACTGTAGCTCTCGGGATGAACTGCGCTTGCATCGAGAATGTTTTTTGAATCGCGAATTCGTAAAAAACCAGCAGACTGCTCAAAAGTTTTATCTCCCATGCCTGAAACTTTTTTTAAATCATTTCTGTCTTTAAACTTACCGATCTCAGTTCTATATTTCACGATTGCGTCTGCATTCTTTTTTGAAAGACCTGAAACATATTTAAGAAGTTCCGCACTTGCAGTATTTATTTCAACTCCTACGTTATTGACGCAATTCAGAACCACATCATTCAATGATTGTTTTAACATTTTCTGATCAACATCATGCTGATACTGCCCCACTCCGATAGATTTCGGATCTATTTTAACAAGCTCCGATAAAGGATCCATTAGTCTTCTCCCGATTGAAACCGCGCCGCGGACTGTGACATCATAATCTGGAAATTCCTGCCTCGCGATTTCCGACGCTGAATAAATGGAGGCTCCGCTTTCGTTAACCATTGCAACAATAACACTCTTTAAGTTCAGGGAATTAATGAAAGACAAAGTCTCGCGTCCGCCGGTTCCGTTCCCTATCGCAATCGCTTCAATTTTATATTCGAGACAAAGCTTAGTTATTACATCGGCAGACTCAACGGTTTTATTGTGCGGTTCAATCGGATAAATCGCAGTATGCGCGACAAGATTTCCATTGCGGCTAAGAACCGCAACTTTACAGCCGGTCCGCTGACCAGGATCAATGGCAAGAATGTTTTTTTCTCCAAGCGGAGAAGACAAAAGAAGTTCTTTTACATTTTCTGAAAAAACGCGAATTGCTTCAGAATCGGCGCGTTTTTTCAAATCAGCTTTAATTTCATTTTCCAGAGACGGGGCAAGTAGTCTTTTATATGCATCCAATGAGGAACTGATTATAAATTCATGGCATGTTTTCTCAATACATTTGAATTCTTTGCGCAAAACTTCATGCGGAAGATTTTCATCCGGAAGAACATGTACTTTTAAAAATCCTTCATCGAAACCTCTAAACATGGCAAGAATTCTGTGCGAAGGAGATTTATCCGCTTTTTCAGTCCAGTCAAAATAATCTTTGTATTTAACAGCCTCTTTTTCTTTAGCTTTAACTGACGTTGAAGTGAAAAAAGAATTCCGGGAAAAGACAATTCTTAACTTTGATCGGATAGAAGAATCTTCGCTGATTATTTCTGCGATAATATCACTCGCTCCGTTCATCGCATCATCAATACTACAAATATTTTTTTCAGGATTTATGTATTTTTCAGCTTCGATTGAAATATTTTTTATTTGCTGATTGAATATGGATAAGGCAAAAGGTTCAAGACCGTTTTCTTTTGCAATTGCTGCGCGAGTTCTTTTTTTCGGCTTGTATGGAAGATATAAATCTTCTAATTCGAGCTGAGTTTCTGATTTAATAATTTTTTCTTTGAGTTCATTTGTAAGCTTGCCTTGATTATCAATACTTTTCAAAATGAATGCACGCCTCTTTTCAATCTCTCGCAACTCAATGGCTCTATCTCGAATCGCGATTATCTGTACCTCGTCAAGTCCGCCTGTCGCTTCCTTACGGTAACGGGAAATAAAAGGAACAGTCGCATCGTCAGCAAGAAGGCTTAAAACAGCGGAAATGTTTTTTTTATTTATTTGAAATTCGGAAGAAATTTTTTCAATAATCAATAATTCCATATAATTCATCCTGTAATATATTTAATTACCTGATACATCATTCAATTTGACAAGAGATTTTATCAAATAAAAAAATTTTTATGAAATACCAACTCAGCTAACATCAATCTATGCGATATCTGTTCAATTTTACAACTTTCTGCTGACATTCGATTAAAAAAATCAATTTATAAGAATTTTTTTTTACATTTTTCTGTTTTTTTTCGTTATAAAGATAGAGGTATAATTCTATGTCAAAAAATAATCTAAAATTCACATCAGCGAATATAGATGGCGAGTATTTTGATGAATTGTCAAAGGCCGCTAAGATATTTCACATCAGCGAAAATAGCATTTACAAAGATCTTATTGAACTCACAAAACAAAATATGCATTGCGGGCATTTAAAAGGAAAACTTACCGAATATCAGGATCATAACCCGAAAAGATGGGAAACATTATATTATAGTCTTAATGAAGATGAAATTGAAATTTTCGGTAAATTGAGACAAAAATATAAAATTTCAATTTCAAAATTTGCTTTTATTGGTTTTGTTCTTTTTTGGGATTTGCTTATGCTAATTTATAAAAATCGATTAAAAATTATAATTCCAAAAGATTTTTGGTATAGTTATGGAGAATTTAAAGAAAAAATCAAGATTTTAATTCCAATATTCTTAAAAAGACTGAACATTCAGAAAAAAGAATAAAAAACAATAATCAATCTCACAAATATAACCATATAGAATAA
>JBFZEW010000160.1:0-5301 GCA_041306665.1 Spirochaetota bacterium
TATCCTGAACACATGAGAGATTTACGGAAAAGCGACTACCTTCAGGAGCTGTATGATTTATTCCGGGACATGGTCAATCATTTAAAAACAAAAACAAAATTGAAATAAAAACACAGACAAGGGGCATCAGCCCCTTGCTTCGAATTACCACTTGCCGGTTTCAACGTATCTTATAAGTTCTTCAACTGTTTCTTTAACAGTTTCATCTTTTGAATTAATGCAATAAATTGAAAATGGTATTGGAGGTTTAATCACATTATTATACAGTTTATAATAATTTGTTTTAAATTGAAGATCATATCTGCCGTTTTTCCTTCCGAAAAAGAATTCACTCATTCTTTCAGAAGGCTTTTCAGGATCGAAAATTCTTACCGCGTAACCATGCTCATATTTCACAATGTCAGAACCTTTTTTAAGCATGTATTTTAGAGAATCCAGTGAACTCATTTTATATGAATAATTTTTCTTGAAAATTTCTCCGGAAATAATCATTTCCTTCGTTTTTCCGTCACCTTCAAATAGAGTGGTAGTCGGTTTTAACTGGATTTTTTTCTTTTTTACCTGAGGATACCACTCATAATATTTGTCACTTTTTCCGTCAGAGTCCGTGTCAGTGATTACAGTTATCAGAATATCCGCACCGACAAAATCACCGATAATTATATTTGTAACATCATCGATCGACTGAAGAATGAAATAATTTCTGAAATCTCTGGTAACGGGCAGATATTCAATTGTTTTCTGATTTACCAGCTCCATTACAAGATCACCGCCGCGAAATGTATTCTGTGAGAATGCTACAGATACTGACAGGCAGAAAAAGAAAACAAGCATCGGAAATAAATTCTTTTTCATGACACCTCCTTTTATCACTATTATTATATCTTTATACTAACAGAAAGTCAACAATTAGATTTTGTTTGAAACCATAAGTTTAAACATTAACATTATACGGTTGAAAAGCATTTTCCCGTAAAATGAGATCTTAATATTGAAACCATTCAGTAATGTTACAATCAAAAGTATAACCACTGCAACCCCAGCCGCCGCTGCAGTACGCAATTGAGGAATTATAATTCTCTCAAAATCTTCCAGAGGCGATAATTCAGACGGCAGATTCACCTGCGCTTGAATTACGACCGGTTCAGTCCATTCTTCAAAAACTATTCCTTTGCTGATGTATTTATATTGAACAATTGCGGAAATATAATTTCCACCCTGCTTCAAATCACTAATATCAAATTCAGATTTTATATATTGAACTGTTTTTTCAGGGTGAATTATTTCAAAACCAGATGCTGCTGAAAATCCTGTTATTTCAATCCCTTTTAACTTATCGGCATTTGTAATGTTAATCTGAATTTCCGCATGAAGTTTATTCAATGGAAGTGCTTCTTTTAGTTTAATTTCAAATTGAGGTATTACAGGAATAAATTCAGCCTGTTTAATGATTTTTGGCTTTTTAATTTTAACTATTGCATCCGTCGCCTGACCCGCAATGTCAATGTATATTTTCGGATCAACAGCTCCGACATCGCCGATAACAATTTCAAACGTTGCAATCCTTCCATAAGTATTTGTTTTATCGACCGCCTGCAGCTGGAAAAAATATCTTCCGTCCGGCAGCTGGTCAAAATTCATTTCCTTATCAGATGTAAATTTATCAGGAGCTGCTAAGGAATTCAACGCGAAACTATACCGGTATCCTTTTACACGAATTTCATCCTTGTGACTCCAGTTGAGCGTAACCTTACGGGAATCACTCTTTTCCTGATCTTTATGCGTGCTTGAAAAAATCTGAGGCATCATTAATGGAGTACTGCTGACAAGAAGCGGATAGTGTATCGTTCTGCTGAAATTTCCGGCATTATCGATTGCCCGAATGTGAAAGTAATTTACCCCGTCATCAAGACTTGGAGTTCTGGTCGTGAATATCCCTGCTTCATAATTCTGCACAGTAGGATTAAAATTCGGATCTTTATTTATGATTACGGCATATCCCGCGATTCCTGATTCATCCTGAGGTTTTTTCCAGTTTATGTAGCCGATGGAATTTTTTGACCACTGCTCAAAAGGATGAGTCGATGAAAAAACTTCAGGCGGCGGCGCGTATATGTCGGAATATTTCGCCCGGATTGAACCAGCTTCGCGCCACATGCATATCAGATCATTTTCAAGAGTTAAAACTGACGGATTCATGGCATCGGCACGGTTTTCGGAAATTTGCTGAATTTCGGTAAACTTCACTTCAACCGGATCAGATATCATGTACTTGCGCGTAAATATCGTATTTTTCCCGTTATCAACGGCGAACCAGAAAAATAACAAGTTGCCTCTGCTGTCAGACGTAACTGAAACATCATAACAGTTGATGTTCGTTTTAAAAATATTTACGGGTTCAGAGCTCCAGGTTTTTCCTTTGTCGTCGGACTGTGTTAAGTACATTTCCCAGTTTCCATTCGCGTTATTCAGATAAGTGCAATAAATACGGTTGTTTTTCATGTAAATATATGGAGAAGCGTCATTCGCGGGACTTGCGGTTATTTTAACCGATTCAGTCCAGCTTTCTCCATAATTTGCCGATTTCATAAAAAATAAATCATCCGAAAGATTATTCTGGTTAACACCTTTTCCCTGCCATATTATAAAAATTTCGTTTTCTGAACTCAAAATCGCGGGAAAAAAAGCACCTCTAAAAGTACCGGTAAGTTTAACAAGTTTTTCAGCCGTGGAAAAGTTACCCGCAGCGTCAGTCTCGTAAATGTGATACAGAAAAAACGCGTCATTTTCAAATACATGATAAAACACATGCAGCCGGTTTTTACTGTCATAAATAATTTTTGGCAGAAACTGTACCTGTGAAAGCAATTTAAACTCACCGAGCGCGCTCCACACTACACCGCCGTCAGCAGAAGAAGTATTGAATATCTTGGGTTCGAAAGTATCTTTATCAAAATCCTGCCACACAAGGAAAAGTTTCCCGTTAGAAGAAATCGTGATTACCGGATTCATTTTATATTCATTTTTCCGCGCCTGAAGGTTTGCATCAGCAATTTTTACAGGCTTAAAGAAATCTTTGCCTGAATTGAAAGAAACTTTGACAAAGAGCGATAATATCCCCTTTTCTTCGGCTTCATATGCGACAGCGATGAAATTTTCTCTCGCGACTGACGAATAATTACTGACAAGCTGCGCGGAAGGTGTCAGACTAAGCTTTGTATTCCATCCGGATGGTGATGTTTCTATTTTTCCCGGATTTAACAGAAAAAGAAACAATACAATTACTGATATTATCACCATTAATTCCGTAAAAACATGCTTTAGCTTGAAATTACTGAGATATATTTTTAAAATTGCATTTTTCATTAAACAGTGTTTTCCCCATATGTTTATTATCGGACAATTATTACATAATTAAAATAATTTTTATTGCAAAATTATTTGACGTAATAGATTGTTTATATATTATAATAAAATTATTATGATTTTACAAATAAAAAAAAATTAAATGTGAATCGCGTTTCCTAAAAGACTATTTTAAACTAAAAATCGCCATACGGATGAAATATGAAATTATCTGAAATAATTAAAAAAGAAAAAGACCGTGTTTTTATCGTCGATCCTGAATGCTACATCATTTTTACAGGCGATTCACTAAATGATGAAAGACCTTTTATCAGAATTGGAAACTGGCATGACCTTCCGGTTGAAATCATACCGCTAATTGAAAACATCATAATATCCGATCTGTATATCGGCAATCCTGCTTTTGAGCAGTTTAACATTGACGTTAAATATCTGCCGAAAAACCGCTACATTGGCCGAAATCAAATTATAAACAAATTTCTGAATTATCAAAAAATATTCGGACTTAACCTGGACAACGCAAATTTCATTGATGCTGAAAAAGACATTCCAAGCATTTCAAAAAGCGGCGCCATATCTGACCGCGAATCTTTTATCGGCATTTTCTATAAAGACGGAAATTTCAAAATTGAGCATGACAACAATGAACTGCTTAACCTGCATAATCTTACAGCTGAAATTCAGACTGAATGCGACACGCACAACATTATTGCGAAAAACGCGAAAAAAACAGAGCGCTATTCCGGCACGGGATTCGCTATTATTGACAACAACCCTGTTTTCTATGATAATAATAACTTTATTACCTATCTATTTCCAAGAATTTATACTTCTCAGTTTAACAATATTGGAATTTCACCAAGAAACATTTCAGCCATAATACATCCGTCATCTAACTTCATGGGTGTAACGAAATTTTTTAAATGGAAGCATTTATCTCAAGGGAAAATAACAGTTTTTACTGACTACGCGGAAAAAATAAAATCAGTAAAAAATTTATTTCCAGATATAACCATGAAAATTGAAAATTTCAGCGAAATGAAACATGAATGTTCTTCTTTATGCATCAAAAATATTGAAAATTCTTTCAACCTGACGCTCGAAACTGAACTAAAAAACGGCAGCCTGAAATTCATTTACATTAAAGCGCTAAAGGAACTTGAACATACTTTAAAAGTGCCGCATGACTTTGTACTTGTAAATTATTCCGTCTATGAAGACGCCTCCATGATTTTAAACCAGCATAAGAAACCTGTACTTATTCATGACGACAGCAACAGTAACATTAAAAAAATGGGCCGCCTGAACAAAATCATTATTCTTCAGAACATGCAATATAATCTTCAAAAACATACAGATGACAACTCCATTCATTCAGTTTATCAGAACCTGCTTCTTCCCGACACACTGGCGATTCTTGAAAGCGAACAATATGACAAATTAAAAACAATTAATGCCGATGACATTGAAGTTTTCAACATCATATCCTATCTTCAATTTCAGTTCGCGATTTCAACGAACAGAATAAAAAGTGAAAACATTAAAAAAATAATTCCTGTCCTGAAATATAATTTAAACGATAAATCATCTTCATTGGCAATCACGCTGCATGTAACTTCACAGGGTATTTATCAAAGCGCAATGCAGCTCATCCAGCCGCACATGGACTTTGTCGTACCAGACATGCTTTCGGACGCGGACATAAAAAAACATTCCAGTCAGCCTTTTATTAAACAGATTGCTGCAGACAGAAAAAGATTATACGCTTTGCTTAATCTTTATTCAAATTCATCCTCATATAAAAATGAAATCCGCGAATTGAAAAATGCCATCAATGAACGTAAAAAAATATTCCATGAAGAATTCATTTCACGCGAGTCGACTGACAAATTAAATTTGAACAATCTTTTTGAATCAGCGTCAGGAGCCGAATAC
>JBFZEW010000161.1:0-4326 GCA_041306665.1 Spirochaetota bacterium
TTATCTTATTTAAGGAGAACCTTTTTCCCAATGATTTTCGGAATTTTATTTATCGCATCCATTTTTTTGGGAGGAAGTATTCTATATTTCTTCTTCATTGCTCCGAAGATGGATCCGAACAATCGTGCGGAGGATTTTCTTAAAGAAAATAAAATTGAAGACGCAATTACCGAATATAAAAAGCTTTTAGACGAAAACCCCTATGATTTCGTAACTAACTACCGCATTGCGAATCTATATTTTAAGAAAAATGAAATAGACTCCGCGGCCATTCATCTTGAAAAAATAATTGAAATAAACAAATATAATTTTGAAGTCGATAAGCTTGCCGTCGAGAAGAAACTCGCCAAAATATACATGAAACGTGATGAAATAGACAAATGCTTTCAAATGTATTTTGATATTCTTTCGCATTATCCGACAGACGATATCGCTCTTTATAACGCGTCATTCATCGCGCTGGGCCAGGAGGAGTTCGATCTCGCGATGCGTTATTTTGAACGTCTGATCAAAGTCAGGAAAAAAGATTTTGATGTTGCATTCGGAGCCGGTATCTGCAGTTATCAGAATCAGAAAATCGGCGAGTCGGTTGAATTTTTTAAAATCGCAGCGAATTTGCGTCCTGACAGCGAAATCGCTTTGCTCGCGATGGTTTTCGCATTTTTACGGAAACGTGATTACAGGAAATCTCTTGGCTATATTGAAATTCTCAATAAAAATGTTACAGATCCACAGGTGAAATTTATAGTTCTCAGGATTGAAGCATTTTTATTTGTCATGCTTAAAAAAACACATGAAGCAGTTTCGAAATTTGAAGAACTTTTAAGCTTCGCGAGATCAAATGATCTTATCGATGAAATAGCTCTTACGCTGTATGATCTTGGATTTGCCGCGTTGAACGATGAACAGACGAAAAAAGCCTATAAATATTGGAATGATCTCGATTCAGAAAAAAAGGATTATAAAGGAATCAGCGCAATAATCATTCAGCTTCGCAAGGAAATGGATGATGAATCTGAAAAAACAGGATTTGAATCGTCTGTTTACACCAAGTTGGAATCATGGTTAAAAAACAGTTTTCCTTCCGAGTTTCTTTGGGAAATATGCGGATTAAAAAGTTCAGTAAAAATTGACCTTAAAAAATATATTGTATATAATACATCTTCTGACAGTTTTTCAGGTGATGCATCGTCATCACGATCAGCTACGAGCATATATCTTATTGATACTTACATCAAACTTGATACTGATTCTTTCAGAATAATTTCAAACCGCGCAATAGAAAAAATGGGTTATAAAATTGATCAGATCTTGACGACTTATAAGGAGCCTGACGGCGTTGATTTTTTAGGGAAGCACAAACAGACTGGCGACTCGACATTGTTCGCAGTGAGAAGATGGACTCAGGCGAAGGTCGGTGAAATTCCATTAAGAAATTTTGCGCAGCATGTGAATGATGCAAAAGTTAAAAAAGGCCTTTTTATTACAACTGCACAGCTTACAGAAGGAGCAACAGCAAGTCTGAAGCATCTCGGGAAAATTGAAGTTGTTTTGGCTGATGACTTTAATAGATATCTTCAAGGTTTAATGTAAATGAGCATTGCAGGTTATTTAAATTTTAAAGTTACTGATATAATTTATGATGAACAGTATAAATATTCAAAGGATGAACTCACCGCGGATTTTATTAAATCTGTAGCAGAAAATGATCTTTTTGAACCTGTAATTCTGTTTAAGGAAAATGATAAAGTCAGAATTATTGCCGGTCATAACCGGTACAAAGCTTCGCTTCAGACTGAGAAACAATACATTAAAGCAGTCGTGACTGAATTACCGGACTTTGATTTTAAGCAGCATGTATTTTGGAGAAATTACAACAGTAGAATTTCATCTGTAAAAAAAATTAAATTCATATTCGATTTTCCGAATAATGATGAATTTTTTTTAAAAAAAATAGGTGTCCCGGTTTCATTTCAAAATGCGGAAACATGCCGAAAAGTATTAAGCCTTCCGGAAAATATCCGCAGTTATCTTGATGTGAAAGATATAAATTTCAGAACAATTGAAAAAATATTAACTCTTGACGCAAATTATATTTCGCTTCTTTCAAAATTGATTGTTTCAAGTCAGATCAGAGTAAATGTTTTTCGTGAAATAGTAAGTCTTACTTCGGATTTCTGCAGATTTAACCAGGTATTTGATTTCAACACTCCTGTCGCAGAATCATTGAAAATATATGAAGATGAAATTCTCCGTCAGATGAGAAATTTGAGGTATCCTAAATATTCCACTTCGCTTGTAAGGTCAGAGGATATTATCAGCAAATACAGAAACATCGGCATTGACATTGCAGTGCCGGAATTTTTCGAAGGCAATAGCGTTAGTTTCAGTTTTAAAATTCAAAAAATATCGGACATTGATAAAAAAATCGCGGCATTAAAGAATATTGATAAAAATGATTTAAACGAGCTTCTAAATTTATTATAGATTCAGCCAGGTAAATGTAAATTTCGAATTAGTTCTGTTTAAAAAAAACAGACATGTCTTGAAGGACCTGCTTGTAAGTATCTTCAAAGCTCAGATTCGACTTGTATCCCGCAGCATTTTTATGTCCTCCGCCATGACGGGAAATAGCAATTTCGGAAACATCAAGGTTTCCTTTTGTACGCATGCTGACTTTAAGCGGACCATTTACGTCCTGTTTGATGATTACACTCGCGGCGACGCCTTTTAATTTAAGCGGAAGATTGATGTTAATTTCACCGTCGGAAAAATAGGCTCCGGTTTTTTGAAGCATTTTAGGATTCAGGAACATTATTACCATTTTCCCGTCAAAATGAGTCTCAACAGTTTTCATCATTTCAGCCTGAAGAAGAAATGTATTCAGATCATTGTTTTCATAGATTTTTTCATATAAATAATTAGGATCGGCGCCTTTTTTTACAAGCTCACTTGTCGCTTTAAACGTCTGAGGTGAAGTTTTTGCGTAGCGGAATGATCCGGTATCGAACAGAATCCCGGTATAAAGCGCCTGCGCCGCTTTGAATGAAAAATCCTTTTTATAGAATTTGTAAATGTCATACACGATTTCCGAAGCGGAAGAAGCGTGCACTTTAATGTAATTTTTTTCAATTTTGGATTGATCACCTTCGTGATGATCGACAATGAATATGTTGGTGATTTTTTCTTTCAGCATGTGATATGTGTTTCCGGTGTTGGGGAAATCGTTTGTATCTAGAACAAATAATGCGTAATCGGAAATATCTTCCGGAATTGCGAATGAATCATCGGCAATGTTGATTTCTTTGTCAATGTCCAGGAACTTAATTTTTTCAGGCGTCTGGTCGCCATTCAGAATTACTGAGTGTTTTCCAAGATACAGCAGCAATTCATGAAACGCCAGTTCGGCGCCGATGCCGTCGGCATCGGGACTTTCATGCGTTGTAATTATAAATTTACTGCAATTTTGAATAAATTTATCGATTTTTAAAAAGCTTTCATCCATGTATTTCAGATCCTGTTTTATTTAACAGCGGATAACCCAGCTGCTCTCTGACTTTAATGTATCTTTCAGCGCATTTTCTAGCAAGATTACGCACTCTCGTAATATAGCCAACGCGTTCTGTTACAGATATCGCTCCATGCGCGTCAAGCATGTTGAATGCATGAGAACATTTTAGCACAAAATCATAAGCAGGTAAAACAATTTCTTCGTTTTTATCAAGAATCGAAAGACACTCTTTTTCAAAAAGATCGAATAATTTGAAATATAGATCAGTATCGGAAATGTTGAAATTATAGTGGGAAAATTCATATTCACTTCTGTGATGAATGTCTCTGTATTTTAATTTATCATTCCATTGAATGTCATAAACGCTGTTCACTCCCTGAATGTACATGCATATTCTTTCAAGTCCGTATGTTATTTCGACAGGAATGGGGTTAAGTTCAATTGAGCCGCAAAGCTGAAAGTAGGTAAATTGCGTGATTTCCATTCCGTCAAGCCAGACTTCCCATCCAAGACCAGCCGCGCCGAGAGTTGGAGATTCCCAGTCATCTTCAACAAAACGCACATCATGTTTATTTAAATCAAGGCCAAGATATCTTAATGATTCAAGATACATATCCTGAATATCAAGCGGAGACGGTTTCATGATAACCTGATACTGGTAATAATGCTGAAGTCTGTTTGGATTTTCGCCGTATCTGCCGTCAGTGGGACGTCTGGAAGGTTCAACATAGGCGACATTCCATGGTTCAGGTCCGAGTGCTTTCAGAAAAGTGCATGGATTGAAAGTGCCTGCGCCGACTTCCATGTCATAGCCT
>JBFZEW010000162.1:0-13251 GCA_041306665.1 Spirochaetota bacterium
TCTCTTTCCACTTTTCTCTTTTTCTCATCTGCGTTCATCGAGCGAAGCGGGCGGTTAAAAAAAAGTAAACACCCGCAAACTGATCACTGTTCACTCGTTACTGATCACTGTCTGGGCCTGTTCTTTGAATTTTGTTTCTTAGAAGCATTAAAATAATAATCTATTTCAGTTTTCTGCTGAAAATAATTTCATGGTCAGCACCTGCAGGAAGCAGAGTGCTTTTGTATAAATTTATTTCTTCAGCGTTAAATTGAATTTTATCCGCAAATATTAACTCATGCAATTCAGATTTCAGGTTTTCTTCATTGAATCCTGGTTTAATATACGCAATTGTCAGATGCGGCTTGAATTTTTTTGAATCTATATTTAATTTTGCGGTTTTTAATTTAATTTGAAGGTTTTGATAAACTTCTATAAGAGTGTTAAACTCATCATCTATTCCTAGCCAAAGCACGGCTGGTTCTTTTCTTTTGATGAAATATCCAGGTTTAGCGATGGTCAGATTCAGCGGCGCGGATATTTTAACTTCATTCAGTAATTTAATTATTACAGGAATAGTTTCTGGTAATGTGTCTCCGATAAATTGTAAAGTTAAATGAAGATTGTCAGGTTTTATTTTTTTTATTAAAGGAGAGTTTATTTTTTTGCATGTTGAATTGATAACATTCAGTAAATTCAATTTCACATTCTTAGGAACCGGCACTGCGATAAATGTACGAATAGTATTTTTCATTGTAATATGTTGTTTTTTGATTTGTCGTTATTTTTTTATCTTGAAATATAACGACAAATCTGTCAAGAGGTATATAACTGGAGAAATGATGAATATTTTAAATATACTTTTAATCGCATTGGGTCTTTCAATGGATGCTTTTGCAGTTAGTGTTACTAATGGAATAATAATTGAGAGAATTAAAATACGCCACGCGTTTATGATTTCAATGTCGTTTGGAATTTTCCAGGCTGTAATGCCGGTTATCGGCTGGGCAGGCGGTCTCGCGTTCAGAAAATACATTGAATCCTTCGATCACTGGATCGCTTTTATTCTTCTTCTTTATATCGGAGCGAAAATGATTTTTGAGTCATTCAAAAGCGATGAAGATGAAAAAAAAGTCTGCGCTGAAAAATCATGTCTTAATCCGCGAGTGCTTGTATTAATGTCAATCGCGACAAGTATTGATGCTCTCGCGGTGGGAATTACATTTTCAATTCTGAATGTTGCTATTGTCATGCCTGTTGTCATAATAGGCACAATTACGTTTATTGTGTGTTTCATTGGAGTATTCATCGGTAAAAGTGTCGGGCATTTCTTTGAGAAAAAAATTGAAATTTTTGGCGGCGCAATACTCATTATTATTGGTTTAAAAATACTTGTCGAACACGTTGTAACCGTTTGAAATAATTAGCAGAAACATTTACGCGGGACACTCATTGAAAATTTTAACAATAAGTATCCCGCGGAGAAATAGTTTAAAGAAGGTTTGATGCAATTTCCGCGAGTTCAGACCTTTCTCCCTTTTCCATTGTCACGTGAGCATATAATTTTTGTCCCTTCATTTTATCAATCAGATAGGTCAGGCCGTTACTTTGAGAGTCTAGATACGGAGTGTCAATCTGGTATGGATCACCGGTAAAAACAATTTTAGTACCCTCGCCAGCGCGCGTAATAATTGTTTTTACTTCATGCGGTGTAAGATTCTGCGCTTCATCTACGATGAAGAATATTCTCGGAAGCGATCTTCCCCGGATGTACGCAAGAGCGGTGATGAGAAGTTTTTTTGAAGTAACCATGTTCGCTATTTTATCATATTCGACGGAATCCTCGGAGAATTGATTCTGAATTACAGAAAGATTATCAAACAGAGGCTGCATGTACGGATCAAGTTTGCTGTTAATGTCCCCAGGCAGATATCCAATGTCTTTGTTGCCGAGAGGCACAACGGGTCTTGCGAGAAAAATCTGTTTATACTGTTTGCGTTTTTCAAGCGCGCCGGCAAGAGCGATGAGTGTTTTTCCGGTACCGGCTTTCCCTGATAAAGTTACGAGTGAAATGTCATCGTTAAGAAGCGCGTTCAACGCGAAAACCTGTTCAGCATTGCGCGGAGTAATAGCGTAAGCGCGGCGTTTTTCTACAAGTTTGATGAAATTATCCTGATGTGAAAATACCGTAAGTATGCTGTGACCTTCATTTCGCAGAATGAAATATTCATTAGGAAACGGATCTTTTATCTGCGCAATTTCAGATACTGGAATTTTTCCTTCTTTGTAAATGTGGTCAATTACGGAATCATCAATTCCTTCGAAAAGATTTCTTCCTGTGTACAGTTCGTCGATGTTTTTAATTTTCCCGGTTTCATAATCCTCAGCTTTGACGCCGATGCTTTTCGCTTTCATCCGGAGATTAATATCTTTAGTTACAAGGAAAACTCTTTCGTGACCGTATTCTTTCATCAGCCGGTAGGTGAGCGCGAGAATGCGGTGATCCGGTGTGTCATTTCTGAAAATTGCGCGTATGTCCGGATCGGGAAGAATGTCGGTGGCGACGGTAAGAAATCCTCCTGACTGAAGTTTCGTTCCGGCATTTAAAAGCTGATCGTCAGAAATACGATCGAGTTCTCTTGTGAATTCCCGCGCGTTGAAATTAATGATTTCATTTCCGCGTTTGAAGCTGTCAATTTCCTCAAGGAGCGTAATTGGTATCACCACGTTGTGTTCTTCGAAGCAGAGGAACGCGCGATAATCATAAAGTACAACATTGGTATCAAGAACGAAAATTTTATTTTTGTTAAATTTCATGAGACCGTCCTTTTATATAATACCGCGGTCAGTGAAAAATAAGCGCTAAATTATTCCATATGACTGCAATATTTTAGATTATGTCGCATTATATAATGTATTTTTGAATAATCAATAAAAAAATTTAAAAATGATGTTATTTTAATCGATAACGATTTTTTGCTTGAAAAATATGAGGTTTTATGAAAAATGGATATACGATTAATCATTTATAACGATTCAGACATTATAAGTCTGTAAAGAACATATACCAAAAGTTAAAACATTGGATTAGTTAAAAAAATTTTATGAGGTAATATATGGAAATAAAAAAAGGACAAATGTGGAATGTGCAGGATAGCGCATGCTTAATTTCAGAAATTTTTAATCAGAAAAATTCCAATTTAAACTGGTTGAGTTTATCTGAAATGGAATTATACGGTAAAGCAAGCTCACAGGAGATTTCTTATAAAAATGAGGAAGCACTGATTTTCAATCTGCGCGAAAATGTTAATGTTTATGTGGATGGGAAAAAGTACGCACTGGAACATTATGATGTTCTTTATATCCCGGTCGATACTCCGTTTTCAATTGAACAGACTGATGAAGACGGTGATGCACTGCTCTACATTTACCGCGCACTCGGTGACGTGAAATATGATGTTTGGCATTCAAAATGGAAAGAAATGAAAAAGAATAAAGACAGAATCAGAATTCTTAAAAAGAAAGAAGTGTTCCTGATGTTCGATGTTGCTGAAAAAGCTAATAAGTTTATGGCAGGATACACATTCTATGAATCTGAAACAAGAGCATGGCCGCCTCACAACCATACTGATCAGGAAGAATGCTATAGCTTTATCGAAGGAAGCGGAGCAATGGCTGTATATGAAAAAGATGACGAAATGACTTTCGTAAAATCGGTAGAAGTCGGAGATCACATTACAATTCCGCTAATGACATACCATCCCGTATTCAGTCATGAAGAACCTTTGTGTTTCATCTGGTGCATTGCAGGTGAAAGATATTGGGTAGGCGATAAAAACAAAGATTTCATGGATGCGAAAGTAGATAAATTAACAACATAAAAATACTTAGCCGCTGAATATTCAGCGGCTTTTTTAATTCATTCTTTTTTCATTCAGATGTACTAGAGCCTTCGAATGTCTTCGAAAAGAAATCACATATCACTGACCAGATGCTGTGGTCGGGTCAGCGTACATTACCAGGTTGCCGGTGACCATCATGTAACGGTTGAAAGCCTGGATGCTGAAAGGGTCGGGGACAAAGGTGTCGGGCGTGTCCTTAACTTTTCACTTTCAAAGAACTTTATCGCTAAATGTATTTATTGTTTCAAAAAAATCAAACAGTTTAACGCGGACCGCGCTTTCCGCTCCGGCCGCTTCGCGTCCCCGCTGCAATCGCTCACGCTGAGGGTTTTTACGGAGGGGGAGTTTGAAAGAACTTTGTTGTTTCAAACCTGTCTAATACCTGTTTTAAACCTGTTTTAAACCTGTTTTAAACCTGTTTAATACCTGTTAATTAACAGATTAGTTTTAAAAACAACAGAAAATGTAAGTTAGTCAATTTACTTGTAAACTCCATCATTGTCCTCATCATCATGATTAGGTTCCATATGAGTAATTATATAATATTTAGGGAAATCGATAGACCACTCCTTTCCACGTCATGGAATCGAGGCATTCAGACATCTATGTCAGGTGTTTTCTTCGCTTTTCATATTACCGAAATTAATCATCCGCGCGGAGCGTTTTCCATAAATACCCATCATAAATAGGCAAGTAAAACTTTTTTATAAAATAAATAGCTTCATAAGACACAACGAGATAATTTAGATACATGACAAAAGAAATACTCAATGGAGACAATATGCATTTTCTGAAAGATAAGTATTTTCAATTGTTATTTAAATACGGTTCATTTTAATGCCGCATGGAGGGTGTCTTCACTGATAATTTTAATATCCGCCGTGCCGCCACTATTGAGTTTCAGAACACTCTCGACTTTCCCCCCGTAGGTTGCAAATGTCCAGTTGGGATAAGAGCCTGATCCTATTACAAGAAAATTTATCGATGCATCAACATTTGTCTTTGAATTACCGCCTGATTTATAAATTTCGAAAATGTAATCTTTGCGGTTTTTTTTCGAAAAGATTCCCGCAAGACAGAATGTTTGACTTTGAATTGAAATGTTATCAGCTGAATAGAGCATGTCAATAGAGCTGGAAGATGTATCCGCAAGGTTCCCCGAAATATTTACAGCATTGCTTTTTACTTCACTCAGAAAAGAATTGAAGAATTTCATCATTTCTTCATGTTCTTCTTTAGAAATTTCATTATCTTCAAGAACAGAAGTTATTAATGCTGAAAGTTCTCTGAACGGCCATTTATCAATAAGATCCTGCCGGGCAATCAGCCATTGCTCCAGCTGGACAAGCTCATCGACTTCAATGACATTGTCGGCCATTATCCCCTGAATGAATCCTTTTAAAACGCCGATTTCATGTGACAACCTGTCAAGTGCGCCTGATGGTGAATCGAATTCATTACAGAATTGAAGAAGTTCAGCCTTGACATCCTGTTCGAGAAATTTTGTATTTTTACTTTTTTCTATAATTTCGTAGAGATCTGAGAATGGGCAAATGTCTTTTAGGTTTTTATGGCTGTTCAGCCATTTCTCAAGCACGACAATTTCATCGTTCTCTATGAGGCCGTCAGAACTGATTCCTTTTAATAAACCTTCAAGTTCATAAATCGTTTTTGATTCTTCAGAAATTTTAATGTTTTCCATAACCCACTCCTCTGACAAAGTAATTATAAGGCATGGAAAACATTATTTCAAGATAAATTTTTAATTCAGAACGGCAACGCATTCGATTTCAATCAATGCGCTTTTAGGAAGATCTTTTACAGCAACAGTTGAACGCGCCGGTTTCGCGGTAAAATATTGTGCATAAATAGAATTTACAGCGGCGAAATTATTCATGTCTGTGATGAAAACAGTAGTCTTGACAACATTCTGCAAGGAGCTTCCTGCGGCTTCAAGAATTGCTTTAAGGTTCTCAATAACCTGTTTTGTCTGAATCTCAATTGATTCGTTTTTGAATTCTGATTTCATTGGATCAATAGCGATTTGCCCGGAAGTATAGATCATATTTCCTGCAACAGTTGCTTGAGAATATGGTCCGATCGCAGATGGTGCCTTTTGTGTATTAATAAATTTTATCAATTGTATAACCCTCCTGATAGAATTTTTCCATTATTAAATTTATGTGATCATGTCCATTTGTCTCAACTGTTACCTCGAGATGAACTTTGTGGAGACGGTCTAAACTTTTAAATTGGTTATGATCAAGTTTGACGACATTCGCGTTATGTTCAGCCAAAATTCGGGCAACATTAAGAAGCTGCCCAGGTTTGTCAGGGAGTTCGACGGAAAAACAGAAAATTCTGCCGCGGGAAAGAAGTCCCTGGTCAATCATGCCGGAAATTGTCAGAACATCAATGTTGCCTCCGCTGATAACAGATACGATTTTTTGTGAAGGCCCTTGAATTTTTTTCAAACCAGCAATAGAAAGAATTGCCGCGTTTTCGGCGATAAGTTTATGTCTCTCGGCAAGCATGAGGAATGCTTCCATTAAATCGTAATCTGAAACGGTAATAATTTCATCAACATATCTGCTTACAATATCAAAAGTTATTTCACCGGCGCGTTTAACGGCAACACCATCGGCAATAGTCTGGACGCTATCCAGTTCTTTAACGCAGCCATATTCAAGACAGTGCGATAAAGTAGCGGCACCTACCGGCTCAACGCCGATTATTTTTATGTCAGGTTTAATATGTTTGGCCGCTATCGCGATTCCAGAAACAAGACCGCCTCCGCCGATTGGCACAATGATTGCGTTGCAGTCGGGAAGGTCGCGAAGAATTTCAATCGCAATAGTTCCCTGGCCTGCGATAACCTTCTCATCATTAAATGGATGAACGAAAACAAGATCTCTAACTTTACCAATGTTCACTGCATCGTTATACGCTTCGTCATAAACATCACCTGAAAGAAGAACTTCAGCGCCAAGTTTTTTTGTAGCCTCGATTTTAATAAGCGGAGTAGTGCGAGGCATGACAATCATTGCTTTGACATTGAGCAGCTTCGCAGCATACGCAACACCTTGAGCATGATTTCCGGCCGATGATGCAATAACACCTTTTTTCTTTTCTTTTTCTGACATTGCGAAAATAAAATTATATGCGCCGCGAATTTTGAAAGCGCCGGTAATTTGAAGATTCTCCGGTTTGAGATAAACATGCTGATTGTATTCCTCACTGAAAAATAAAGATTCAATGAGTGGTGTAGGCTGAATAATTCCTTTGAGCAAAATTGATGCTTTTTCTATATCATTAAATGAAATCATTTTTTCTCCAACTTATTTCTATATTAATGAATATGTATAAGTCAAGGTTAATTTTTTTGAAATACAAGATGTCCATGAAGCATGAAAAAATAAATCAGGAGAATAATTTTCAATCAGACTGAAATTCTGTAATTCAGTATTTTTTCCAGGCCTCATGTACTTCATGCATGCAGTATTATGATTTTTGTGGTTTTTTTAATTTTTTTCCATAATTTTTGAAATATTTAAATTCATCACTAACTGATTCGATAAAATATCGAGGTATCGATGTATAAAAATTACAATTTTCCGTATTTTCTTTCTTGTTATTTTTTAAATTCTCTATAATTTCATCAATAAAAAGAACAAACCCAACAGCAAGAAGCTTGCTTAAACTTATCCTATATTTGAATCTTGAGAAAAAATTATTTTTGCACTCATTTTCTGAAAAATTTATCCGTACGCATTTCCATTTTCGCCCTTTAATTCTTTTCTGATATCTGGTTAAATTATACGCGTGACTAAATTTATTAAGATTTTTCCTGATATATTTTAAAATCAGTGTAATCAGTTGTTTCATGCTAATCCCGTATTCATTGCATATTTTTTTCAGTTCATAATGCATGCCGGCATCCATATTCACACTTGTCGCATTCATTTTATTCTCCTCTGCTTATATAACGTAAAATCATGAAAAAATGTAAAAATTTTTTGTTAAAATTAACTTTTTTATTTATAAAAGCATGAAATTAGTAGATAATTTTCGTGTTTCTGATATAATAAAATTGATAACTATGGTGAGGTTTTATGAATGCATTCGCCGATTTAAATCCGGTAACTCAGGCATTATTGGCAACTATTTTTACATGGTTAATGACTGCAGCCGGAGCATCATTTGTTTTGTTTTTTAAGAATATAAATAAAAAATTTCTCGATACAATGTTAGGTTTTGCCGCAGGAGTCATGATTGCGGCAAGTTATTGGTCACTCCTTGCTCCTGCAATTGAAATGGCGGAGGAGGGTCCTTTGCCGTCATGGGTTCCGGCAGCGGCAGGTTTTATAGCTGGAGGTCTTTTCCTGGGAATTATTGATAAAATTCTTCCTCATCTGCATCCGGGATTAGCGGATACAGAAGTTGAAGGAATTCATACAACTTGGAAACGAAGTATTCTGCTTGTTCTAGCGATTACACTTCACAATATTCCTGAAGGGCTCGCAGTTGGAGTTGCGTTTGGTGCGGTTGCAGCCGGAGTTCCTTCAGCGACGCTTGCCGGTGCGGTTGCTCTTGCGATAGGCATTGGCATACAGAATCTGCCAGAAGGCACCGCGGTTTCTGTTCCCCTCCGCAGAGAGGGGGTTTCCCGTTTTAAATGTTTTTGGTACGGACAATTATCGGGAATTGTAGAACCGCTTGCCGGCGTTCTCGGTGCAGTAGCGGTAATTGTATTTCGTCCCATTCTACCGTATGCTCTGGCGTTCGCGGCAGGTGCGATGATATTTGTAGTAATTGAGGAGCTGATACCTGAATCTCAACAGGATAAAAATGCGGACAATGCCACAATAGGCACTATTGCAGGATTTACTGTCATGATGATTCTTGACGTTGCGTTAGGTTGAAACGGATTACTTCTTCTCAACTCTGTCTCTTCCATTGTTTTTTGCGTTATAAAGAGCTTCATCTGCCCGCGCGATCATTGAAGCGGCCGTGTCATTTTTCTTGAATTCGGTCACGCCGATACTTACAGTTTTGTGTCCGGCTTTTTCGAAAGGCGTTGCTTTAATTGTATTTCTAATGTTTTCTGAAAGCTGTACGCATCCGTTCATGTCTGTTTCAGGGCAAATGATTATAAATTCTTCCCCGCCCCATCGTCCGATCGTATCAGTATTGCGGCTGCATTTTTTTAAAATGGCTGCTATTGTTCTCAGTACGACATCGCCGGTTTGGTGTCCGTGTTCATCATTAACTTTTTTGAAAAAATCAATGTCAATCATTAGTATTGATAAAGGCCGATTATATCTTAAATTTTTCTGAATTTCAAAATCAAAGGTTTCATCTAATTTTACGCGGTTAAAAACCTGCGTCAGCTGGTCGGTAATGGAAAGTCTTCTTAGTTCTCGGTTTAGAATCGCCATTTTTGCGTGCGCTTCCGCGAGTCTGTTTTGAGTTTCTTTTAAATGTGATATATTTACTACAATTGAATATTTCACGATTTCATTATCATCAAGAGTAAGAAGTTTTTCCTGGAATTGAAACCACATGTCGTTTGATTCATTAAAATTTTCAAAAGAGCAGACAATATCCAATGGCGAGTCATTAATGTCGCTTAATTGTTTGATTTTACAGAATGAACATGGTTTATCATAATTATAAATAGATTTGTAGCAGGTATTTCCAATAGATCCTCCGTTCCATTCAATAAACTGTTTGTTAATGAAAATAATTTCATAGTTTTTAATATTAACGACATAAATTCCAAAAGGAACCTGGTCAAACAGTTCATTATTCAATTTATTTTCCATTTTCAGCATGCCCCAGAATTATGTTTATCTGTTCTTCTATTTTTTCTTTGCTGAACGGTTTCAACACGTATCCCATTGCGCCAGCTTCAATTGCTTCAATAACCATCTGCTCCTGTCCATGCGAAGTTATGATTAGTATCATCGCGTCGTCATTAATGCTGATTATTTCTTTTGTCGCGACAATGCCGTCCAACTCTGGCATTGTAATGTCCATCGAAACGAAATCTGGTTTGTTCTGCCTAAACATTTCAACTGCTTCTTTGCCGTTTTTTGCGGTGCATATTACGTTGTGTCCAAGTTCCTGGAAAATTAAGGTTAATTTTTTTGTTGTAATTATAGAGTCATCAGCTATCAATATTTTTAATTGTTTCATAGATTGATTTTAACCTCGTTTAAATGTTTTTCAAACACATCTTTAGGTCCAATGACAAACATCTGCATTTTGTCATTACCTGAAAATATTTCCACAATAAAATAATATTCATCGCCGCGTTTATTTATGGATCCTGTAGCCGCGATAGTAATTGGCGGTGATAAATGCAGCAATGACCCTTTTGTCGCGAGTTGTTGCGTCGCGTTTCCGATTACAATGTTGATTGTATCATTTGCAGTTTCTGAAATATAACTGTTTTCCATCCCTTCTTCGATAGAAATTTCTTTCGTGTATTGCTTGAAAATTTTCGTGATAATATTGTTGTCGAAACTGAATCCGATATATAAGTCAATATCGCCGTCAAGACTCAAAAATGACGTTATTCCAATGAGATCCAGGTGATTAGCGCTTTGAAGATGATATTTAATGCTTTCAATGGTTATTCCGATTTCTTCATTGAAATACTTTTCTAAATGCTCAATTATTGTCACAATTATAAATTTAATTTTATTTTCAGATATTTCCATGTTTTTCCTCTCTTATGTCTTTTATGTTTAACGGTATTGTAAAGATGAATGATGTGCCGGAATTTTTTCTGCTTTTAACTTCAACGCTGCCTCCAATTTTCTGCATTTCAGCTTTTACAGCCGAAAGACCCATTCCTCTGCCGGAAATTAAATCAGCCGAATCGCATGTTGTAAAGCCTTCTGAAAAAATTGTTTCTAACAGACCGTTATCGGAAGGTTCGCAGTTTTGATCGGTTTTTGCCTTGATTAATTCATCATTAAGTCCGCGGCCGTCATCGGATATGGTAATCGTAAAATTGTCTTTACTCTTGGCAATGATGCATTGAATACTGCCATGACTGTTTTTACCTGAATTAAGCCTCTCCTGCGGCGATTCAATTCCGTGATAAACCATGTTTCTGAAAATATGTATCAGCGAGTTTGTAAAATTTCTATAATGTTCCGGGTTCAAATAAACGTCATCGCCCTCAGCAGCGAATGGTTTGATTTTTTTGCCCGCGGCTTCTGCTATTTTAAAAGTCATTGAAGTAAAGGGGTTGATGATTTCTTTTATGTTGTCAAATCTGATGTATTCGATGAGATGTTTAATTTCGTTTATTTGAATCAGCATTTCATCTTTCATGTTTTTGGCGGCAATGTCAATTTTTGACACAAGGGTGTGGAGATATTTTTCATTTACTTTAAAAGTGGTATCATAAAAAAGATATTCGCTGCCGAGATTTTCAATCAGAATTTTTAAATCCGATTCGACAATTGCCATGATGTCGGAATCAAGCAGAATTTGCGTCAGTTCTCCGATTGAAAATTGACTTTTCATTTTTAACGCGATAATTTTCTGTTCAAGATCGTGGAGCTTCTCCGGCAGTGACGGCATTTCAAACTGATGAAACAATCCTTTGTATGTATGGATGTTTCTGTAATACTCGCTGATTTTTTTCGTCGGGTCTGTCCCGTTTTCACAGGATGATTTTATATTTTCTTCATTGAATAATCTTGAAAAACTTTTAACTGCAGACGAAAAATTTTTTTTATCCTTAATAACTGCAGCAATAAATTTCAGATTTTTGCGTTCGGTTTCAATTTGTTTCTCATGTTCCAACTGCTCGGTGATGTTGGTAATTATAAGCATTATATCCTGATTACTTACAATCTTGTAATTAAGTTTGTAAAATTTATCATTGATTGCAGTTTCATGTGGGAGGAGAGAAATATATAGATTTCTTTTAAATTCTTTTTTCTCCGAAAATATTCTTTCTATGTTTTCAGGAAATATATTTTTATAAAAAATGTTGTTTTGAAATAATAAATCGCTGATTCGGCATCCGGAAATATCTTTAAGAAAAATATTTCTGCATTCCATGCTGTATTCGCTTTTTATAACTAAATCATGACTGAATGTTAAAAACCCCTGTTCTGCATTATCAAGAAGAAGATTGATGTGAGTGTTTATATTTTTAATTTTTTTATTAAAATTTGCGAGTTTTATGTTCCAGAAGATAATTACTGCGACAATAAATACTATTGCAGACATTATTTTAATTAAAAGTGAATAATCGAATTTTCCTTCATAATTAATTGAGACCCATTTGTTCTGAATGCGCTGGTGCTCAATTTCATTAATTGATGCGAGAGCTTTATCGAAAATGGAAAGTAAAATGGCGTCTGATTTATTTACTGCAAACGACAGTTTATACGGATAATTAATTTGCCCGGAAATTTTTAAATCGGAATACCCGTAAATTTGCATGTAATACGCGGCAATCTGCAGGGCTTCAATTACCCCGTCAAGTTTTCCTTTTCTGACATAGCGCAGTCCTTCTTCAATGTTGGTAATTTCCAAAAATTCAATATCGGGATATTGTGTTTTGAGAATTTCAAAAAGAGCGTATCCTTTTACAATGCCGAATTTTTCATTTTTGACTGAACTTAAATTTTCAATAAATCTATGATCGCTTTGGGTTATAATTATATTTTCCGCTATGATATAGGGTTTTGTAAAATTCATGAATTTTTTGCGAGATTCTGTTTCCATTACCATCGATAGAAAATCAACATCCCCTGATTTTAGATTATTTTCGGATTCATCACAGGTTTTAGTCGGGACAAGGATGATATTGATACCGAGTTTGTTTTCAATCAATTTAATGTAATCGCTTAAAATTCCTGTGAGCTCATTTTTCTTGTCTATTCCTTCGAACGGCATCCAGTCAGGTGTAACCGACACTTTTAATTCGCTGACTGTATCAAGATAGTATTTTTCAGGATCAGTCAGCAGCGCTTGGAAAGTCAATTTTTCGCTAGTTTTACTTTCACTAATCCATTTTTTTTTAATTTGTTCCATCTCTAAAGGAGTAATCGATTCATAACCTTTCATCATGATTGAATATAAAATAGGCCGGTCTTTTTTAACTCCAGCGTGAAGTGTTTTTGTGTTTCCTCCGTCAAAATCCTTAAACCATCCGGAAATTTTTAAATTGTTCATGGAATATTTATTTATTGTATACTCCGCGGCAGCATCGATTTCAATTAATACATCCGCATCTCCTTTAATTACGGCATCGTACGCGTCAATACTGGTATCAACTATAAGCAGTTTAATTTCCGGATGTTTACTTTTAAAATATAATTCGATTATATACCCTTTG
>JBFZEW010000163.1:0-6081 GCA_041306665.1 Spirochaetota bacterium
GCTCTTTAAGTTTATCGTTCTGCCGGCTGAGGAAAATTATTTCCAGAAACGGATAAACAAACAACAGGTTCTTTTCAATTTCCAGATCAAGACCTTCACCTTCAGGTCCGTATTTTTTCATATTATCTTCAACCTGTCCGACACCGCGCGGAAAACACTCAAATCTTTCAGCATCCAGCTGTTTATACAAGGCAGCATCTTCGACATTTTTGCTGACTTTAAGCCCGTTAAATTCAAGGATTTCAGTGTCTGCCCAGAAACTTCCTGTTCCCATTGAATAACCTGTTTTTTTCCAGTCTGAAAGATTTCTAATTCCATTAAATTTATTCTGTGTTCCTTTTTTAATCAGCAAAACCCTGTATCCTAAAGCCTCCCCGCCCATGAACACATATATAGGCTGCAGCAGCTCTTCTCTTTCAATGTTAACAGGCAAATACAGAAGATTTATTCTGTCATTTTTCAATTCCTCAATCGCCCTGCCCTGTTCCATTGGTACACTTTTTACTAATTCGTACGGACCGTATTTCTTAACAGTTCTATCAAGTATTATCTCAAACCTGTCTTTATGTTCCCATAGTTTTTCCCAAATTATAATTTTTTCCGGCTGCTGAGCAGTAACAATGCTTATGGGCAGTATTCCTGAAATTAAAATTAATAATATAAAAATTTTATTTAATTTTATCATAATTTAGTACATTTTCCCATTTATCATTACTACACTATATCTAATATATTTGTTTTTGCAAGAAGAATTTGTACTTCAAGACTTCAACTTAAAGAATCAATTTTTAGTAATATTTTGAAATAAAATCGAAATTTATCCTGTAAGTAAATATATCGCCATTACAATCCAGTCATATACAATACTTTTCTCAATACCTTTTTGCTCAATTTGTTTTGCATTATTTCAAAATTTTCATTAAAACATTTAAAAACTAATGAGTATAAATGAATAAATCTTGCATTATGGCTTTTATTTTAAAAAGTAATTCGACTTTAATATCAGAATTTTTCAGTTTGCAGTCATATGCAATATCAGAAAAAGATTTTTATCCGTTTTTTAAAAAAGTGAGAATAATCTATTGAAATAAAATTGTTGACACATCGGATTTTTGAAAAATTATTGTTTAAAATCTCTCGCAAGGACTTGAATTATGGAATTACCTTCGTCTTATGAACCGAAAGAAGTTGAAGAAAAATGGTATAAAATATGGGAAGACGGCAAATATTTCCATGCTGATGTTAATGACGGGAAAGATCCTTACTGTATCGTGATTCCTCCTCCGAATGTTACCGGCATGCTTCATATGGGACACGCATTAAATAACACTCTCCAGGATATACTTATCCGCTGGAACAGAATGAAAGGGAAATCGGCATTGTGGATGCCCGGAATGGATCACGCCGGAATAGCAACTCAAAATGTCGTTGAAAAGCTCCTTGCGAAAGAAGGGAAATCAAAACATGACCTTGGACGCGAGGCATTTGAAAAGCGCGTGTGGGAATGGAAATCCGAATCCGGCGGCATGATAAAGGGCCAACTTAAACGTCTCGGCGCAAGCTGCGACTGGGACAGAGAACGCTTCACTCTTGATGAAGGACTTTCGAAAGCGGTTCAAAAAGTATTCGTAACTCTTTACAAAGAGAATCTAATTTACCGCGGACACAGAATTATCAACTGGTGTCCAAGATGCCAGACCGCGCTTTCCGATATTGAAACGGAATATAAGGATCTTAACGGAAAACTTTATCACATAAAATATCCAATCAAAGACTCCAATGATTTCATCATTGTCGCGACGACACGTCCGGAGACAATGCTTGGAGACACGGGAATCGCAATTAATCCCGAAGACGCAAGACATAAACATCTTAACGGCAAAACAGTGATACTGCCGTTAATGAATCGTGAAATTAAAATTTTTTCCGACGAATACGTCGACAAGGAATTCGGTACCGGATTTGTAAAAGTAACTCCAGCTCATGATCCGAACGACTTCGAAATGGGGAAACGTCACAATCTTGAAGAAATTAATCTTTTGAATGAAGACGGGACTATCAATGAGAACGGCGGGAAATACAAAGGACTTGACCGTTTTACCGCGAGAAAAACAGTAATTGAGGATCTTGAAAAACTTGAACTCTTAGTGAAAATTGAAGAGCATCCTCATTCGGTGGGTCATTGCTACCGCTGCGATACAATCATTGAACCGTATTACTCGAAGCAGTGGTTTGTTCAGATTAAACCTCTTGCCGAAGAAGCAATCAAGGCGGTTGAAGAAGGAAAAATTAATTTCGTTCCGAAGAATTGGGAAAAAACATATTTCGAATGGATGAACAACATACGCGATTGGTGCATTTCCCGTCAGCTATGGTGGGGGCACAGAATTCCGGCTTTCTACTGCGACAAATGCGAGCACATAAATGTCAGTGAAACTGATCCGGTTAAATGCGAAAAATGCGGACACACAGAACTTACGCAGGATCAGGACGTTCTGGATACATGGTTCTCTTCAGGTCTTTGGCCTTTCTCTACTCTCGGCTGGCCGGAAGAAACTCCGGAACTTAAAAAATATTATCCCACAAGCGTACTTGTTACAGGCTTTGATATTATTTTTTTCTGGGTAGCCAGAATGATAATGAGCGGCATGAAATTCATGAATGCCGAGCCTTTCAAAGACGTATATATTCACGCTCTTGTTCGCGATGAGTTTGGAAATAAAATGAGCAAATCACGGGGAAATGTAATCGATCCGATCATCATGATGGATAAATACGGAACAGATGCGTTCCGTTTCACACTTGCCGTTTTCGCCGCGCAGGGACGCGATATTATTCTTTCTGAAAAAAGAATTGAAGGATACAGAACTTTCAGCAACAAGATATGGAACGCGACAAGATACACGCTAATGAATCTTGGTGATGAATTCAAACAGCAGGATTTAAAAATCAGTAATCTGGAAATATTTGACAGGTGGATTTTATGTTCATTGAACAGAACAATCCGCAAGGTTAATACATCTCTTGAAGAATATAAATTCAATGATGCGGCGAACTCAGTATATGAATTTTACTGGCATGATTTCTGCGACTGGTATCTTGAACTTACTAAACCGCGATTATATGATGCTGAAGCTGATAATCAGTCCGCCGAGACTGCAAAGCAGGTTCTTTTTCATGTACTTAAAAAGTCAATGCAGTTGCTGCATCCTTTCATGCCGTTCATTACTGAAGAAATTTGGGACAAAATCAAAGATGGCAGGGAAACTTTGATTATTACATCAACATGGCCGTCAGCTGAAAAGGATTTCGATTTCACGAATGAATCTGAAGAGACCGAAATTTTCAAAGAATTGATATATAAAATCAGAAACATACGCGGTGAAATGAATCTCGCGCCGAATAAAAAAGCTAATATTGTTTTAAAAACAAAAAACGATAAAATCATTTCAATCGCGAAAAGAGAAAAAGTTCATTTTCAATCTTTAGCAAAAGTTGATGATATTACGATCAACGCGGATTATTCACCGGAGAAAACGGACGCTTCAGCGATTCTCGGTGATACGGAAATTTTCATTCCATTGAAAGGACTTATAGACATTGAAGTTGAAACAGCACGTCTCACAAAAGAACTTGTACGAATTGAAAGCGAGCTTGCGAAAATCAACGGAAAACTATCTAATGATAATTTCATAAAAAATGCTCCCGCTGATATCATTGAAAAAGAAAAAATAAAAATGAATGAACTTAATGAGATAAAAGATAAACTTGATGTAAGCATAAGTAATCTTAAAAAACTTTAATGAACATTTGATCTTCCATTGTAAAAATGTAATCACTCCCGATATTGCCCCCTTTTAAGGGGGTTAGGAGATAATTTTCAGCTTTGTACAGTTTTAAATTTATCTGTGGCCAAATCCTTTGCGTGAAATAATCTTTTGCATTTTATTTCTTAAAGGTTTTCATTAACCATCATAACTTATTTTGCAGATATTACGAAACATCAAAACCGCGGGAGAATCCGCCTTTAATTGTTTTGCCGCACTTATCTGTGATTACGTTCAGCAGTTTTTTATTTATTTCCTCATTTAAAACTGAATCCTGGAAATATTGCATTACATTCCGTGATAACTCTGCATTAAATTCAGAATTATTTATATTCCTAAAATCAACAAGATAATAATCACTTTGTACATTATTTACTGCATCAGGAAGAAACAGCATTTCACTATGAAAAATTCTATTAATATAGCCTTTTCTTTTTTCAAAATAAAATTTTTTCCCATGCTCATCGAAAAATTCAGCTGAATTAGCGCAATTATTCAAACAATAACCGTCTTTAATCTTTTTTTGCTGCGGACAAAGAAAAGCATTCTGAAAAAAACACTGCCGTGACGACATCATCTCAACCGGACCGAATACTTTGTAAAAAAAATCTAAATCTGCGGCAACTTTAAACTCATCCGCCTGCGTAAAGCTTATTTCCGAAGAATAAAATCCGCCTCTCGCGCCGCATTTCGCGTAAGCATCGAAAGTACTTCCGTTGCTGGAATTTAAATGCAGTCCCGCGATCCAATCAATTTTATTTTCACTGCACCATGTTGCGAAACCTGTATTATCAGTTACAACTAATTCAGGTTTTAGTACTGATAATAAATCAATGTAACATTGAAATTCCGTGTCAGTGATAAAAGCAGGTATCCATGGATGAAGATTTTCTGAAAAATCATCCTTGCGGCTCGCAGCAGTCATTTCGAGAAAACAAAGATCAGGCGGATTATTTGATAATTCAAGATAATCATGTTTCGAAGAAAATAACGCAGCAATCTTTTTTTTAAATATTTTTTTTCCATTTTCAGATTCGTTATATTCAATTATTTTGACCGGTTTGACAAAATGCGTCATTGCATTTCGACGCATCGCGTTAAGTTCTTTTATTGGAAGAAATAAATTACTTTCTAGTTTTGAAACATCAACATCAGCAAGTGAATAATCAGTATCACCCAATCTTCCGAATTGAGCGAACAAAGTTTCCGCATCCAAACTGTTCTTCTCTGCTTTACTTAAAGCAATGCTGCTTTTTACTTCCGCGGAATTTTCAGTGGATAGAAATTTCGCGATTAAAAATTCTCCTTCTTTGCCGGAAACTAAAATTTTAATTTCTTTTTTTATGTGTTTTAAACTGGCTATCAGGCTTTTTACTTCGTTGATTTTTTCCGCATGACCCGTTAGAAAAACATCCTGGCCTTTCATGATTTTGCCCATTAAAACATTTTCAATTTCTATTGCGAATTCATCAGAGTGGAGATTCTTTTTAATCTCGGCAGTGCATACAAAATTTCTATCTTCGGTAAATATACTTATTTTTGATCCTGCCGAAATTAACTTGCTGCATTTCATGGAAAGTACTTTTCTGTCAGCATTATAAACATTAACCTTTCCAATAAATTCCAATGATTGATCAAATGGCGATGAATTGAACATTGAAGACGAAATTTCACCTTCGAGATAACCTGCAGAGAAATTCCGGTTAAAAACTTTTTTTAAACTTTCAGCAATTTTTTTATTATCATATTTCTGAATTTTAAAAATGTCATCTATTTTTTTTCTCCAGGCGGACGTTGTTTCATACACATAAAAAAAATTTTTTATTCTGCCTTCGATTTTAAAAACATCAGTATTGCATTCCATCAAACTTTCAGCGTGCTCAATCGCGCTGTTATCTTTCAAATTCAGCAGATAAAATTTTTCACCGCCGGGCTTCAAACTGTATTTTCTTCGGCAAAGCTGAACACAAGCGCCCCGGTTTGCCGGTTCTCCAGTTGAAAAAGAACTGAAATAACAAATTCCCGAACAGCTTACGCAATATGCCCCGTGAACAAACACTTCAGTGTTGATGAATTTGTCGTGAGCAGATGAACATATTTTTTTTAATTCTAACAATGATAGTTCGCGTGAAAAATTCACCTGCTTGAAATTCAGTTGATGCAAAAAATCAATCTGACGGGAATTATGCGTAGTCATCTGAGTTGAAGCGTGAATTTCCAACTCGGGGACATATTTTTGAAGCAGAAACGCCAA
>JBFZEW010000164.1:0-4443 GCA_041306665.1 Spirochaetota bacterium
GTATGTGTATGTGTATGTGTATGTGTATGTGTATGTGTATGTGTATGTGTATGTGACAGTTAATAGTTAATAGTTAATGATTAGTGGTTATAACATAATCCCTATCAACTTCTAACTTTCATCTTTTCACTTTCATCTTTTCACTTTCATCTTTTCTCTTTCATCTTTTCTCTTTACAAACTTTACAAACTTTACAAACTTTACAAACTTTACAAACTTTACGAACTTTATGAACTTTACAAACTTTATAAACTTTACGAACTCACTCACTTTACAAACTTATTTCAAAACCTCATTCCGCCGCCGGCTGAAACAGCGCAGAAACTGAGAGTGGTTTCTTTTTCAAATATGAACATTACATTGGATAAAACATCTACAAAAAAATCATCATTTATATCATAACGCATTTCAAGAGAAAGTCCCGCGGCAGGAACAATCTCAAAGCCTGTAACCGCTTTTTCAGATGATGATATCATGTCGAAATGATTATAATTCATGTAAACAAAACAGGTTCCTGCGTGCAAAGCCGGAGTAACGCGCAGCTGAGATATTGGATGAAAAGCATAACCGGCGTTCAAAGTCAGCGGTGATATAATAACCATGTTGAGACTGCTTTCCGGTTCAAGATAACTCTCTTTCCCGACAAGATTATAAATTCCCCAGGTAAAACCGAATTCAAAATTGTCAAAAAAATAATTTGAAAAAGCTCCGTTAATTACCGCGCCGTAGGCGATTTCTGAAAGTTTTCGTAAATCGGAAAGCGGAAACATGACTGCCGGAGAAACGCCGACGCTGAACTCTTTACGCGCTTTAATATAAATAACTTTCTTTTTAGATTCAGCTCCAAGTTCATCAACGGATATGACCTCAACTGCATCCGCGTCTTCGTTGTCAGCGAAAACAAATTCAGTCTTTTTCACGTCAGCGGAAAAAGAAGTTTCACCTTTGAATATTTTGTATATTTTATAACCTGTAACTTTTCCGTCTGTATCTACCGCTGCGTTCCAGTTGATTTTATATTTTACTGTACCGTCCTTTTTTGACGTGTTTTCAAATTTCGCGTTTTCCGGAGGTAAAGGCGCGCGATTTTTGGTCAGGAACTTGATTTCATTGCTCGGCTGAGACTCATCATTGGCTTCATCGACAGCTTTAACGACCGCGACATATTTAGCGTTGCTTTTCAAATTTTTAATTACATATTCCTTGGATTTTGTCTCGCCGTTTAAAACAAAATTTGCATCCGACTCTGATTTCACGTAAACCCGGTAAACCTTAACCTGATTGTACGGGGGAAACCATTTAACCGCGACTGTCTCAAATTCAGGATCAGATGTCATTGAAAGCCCTGAAGGATTTCCACGCGCTATAAAAAGAACTTCCTCCCTTTGAAGAATAAATTCATCGTTTTTATATAAATCAAGCCTGAAAGTATATGTTTCCCTGTCTTCATTAACCATGTAGCAGACAATATTTTTCCCGTCATTTTTCTGAACAAAAACCTTGCCCAGATAAATTTCAGTGTAAAGAATACGTAATATAACGTCTCTTTTTATTGCCGCCGTTTTTTTATCAATTCCTTTCAGCACAACAGTATCGGCTGTTTCTGAAGTAATTTCACCCTGTTTAATCTGGCCGTCTTTAAGAAAAATGTATTCCGCGCGTAAATTTGTCTGCAGGATAATGGATAAAATTACAGAAACAGAAATGACAGAAAATTTCAAGCGCATAAGTTTCCTCTTAATTATATGTGTAATGTCTGTATTCAATTATTTCAACATTTTTTCAATCACTATTTTTGTCTTTTTCCGGTTTTTCAGGCTATTGCATTTTTAAATACTGTTCACGGACTCACTATTTTCTGACTGGATTTTAATAAGTTCTACAAATTAATGGATTATTCACTGTAATTTCATACATCTTTTCATTGTGTTTTTACATATTAAATGCTATGCTAGTAACATCACGAAATAAGGATAACATAATGGAAAAATCAATCAAAGTAGCGTTTTTCGACGCGAAGCCCTATGATAAAAAATATTTCAGCAATGAAATCGAAAACAAAAACATTGAAGTAAAATATTTCAAAGACAGACTCACCGAAGAAAGCGTTAAACTTGCCGACGGATTCGATGCTGTCTGCGTCTTCGTTAAAGATTCTCTCAGCGGGAAAGTCATAAACGAACTGCATTCATACGGAGTGAAACTCATCGCGCTTCGCTGCGCGGGATACAACAATGTTGACCTGAAAACAGCATTCGGCAAAATACACACCGTGCGCGTTCCGGCTTACTCACCCTATGCCGTCGCTGAACACGCTGCCGCTTTAGCGATGACGCTTAACAGAAAAACTCACCGCGCCTATTTCAGAACCCGCGACAGTAATTTCAACATTGACGGGTTAATGGGTTTTGACATGAACGGGAAAACAGCCGGAGTAATCGGAACCGGAAAAATCGGGCAGATTTTAATTAAAATTCTGACAGGTTTCGGAATGAAAGTAATAGCGAGCGATCCGTTCCCGAATGAAAAAACAGCTGCGGAACTTAAATTCGAGTACAAGGACATGGATTATCTTTTTAACAATTCCGATTTAATTTCCCTGCACTGCCCGCTGACCAAGGAAACAAAATATCTCATCAATAAAAATACAATAGCCAAGATGAAAGACAATGTAATGCTGATTAACACAAGCCGTGGCGGACTTATCAATACTGGCGACCTGATTGACGCGCTGAAAACAGGCAAAATCGGAGCGGCTGGACTTGATGTTTACGAAGAGGAGGATGAGTATTTTTTTGAAGACTTTTCCCAGTCTTTTCTTAACGATGATGTTCTCGCGAGACTGCTTTCATTCAATAATGTGCTGATTACTTCGCATCAGGCTTTTTTCACGAATGAAGCAATGCTGAACATTTCAGGAACAACAGCGTCGAATATAATTCAATTTTTTAAAAACGGAGATCTTCCAAACGAAGTATGTTATTTTTGCGATGTAAAGCCGTGTCCGAAAAAGAACGGAGGAAAATGCTTTTAACTTGACTAAATTTTCCCGTATTCTATTATATATATAAAGTGCAAACGAATACAAATATATGGAGTTAAACATGAAAAAAATTCTATTTACAGCAATGATTCTGTTATTTTGCGTTTCCTGCGTAACAAGACCGCAGGTTATTGACAAAAAATACATGGTAAACATGACTGACAAGGAGAAAGAAACAATCGACGCTCTTGAAGTAAAAGCAGTTGATAAAAACCAGGAAAATACTGCTGCAAAAAAGGAATACGAGGCTGTTATTAAAGAAGGTGACGGCGAAGATAAAAAATTGAGTGATCTTGAAGATGAACTCTTCAAGTTAAAAGACGAAGAAAGGCTTTATAAGGCTCAGAAAGATACGGAAAAACTGGATGCTACTGTTCAAAATATGAAACAGAAAGAAATGGAAATTGAAAATCAGAAAAAGGTGACCCAATTTTACAACACAAAGAAAGAAATGTATCTTTCAAACTGGACAGTAAAACAGGCTGAACTTTCAGTTGTAATTTCAGAGCTTGACTTTGAAAAATCCAAAGTCGCGAAACGCAACCGCGACAAGGAAATTGAAAAGGAAAAAGAAAATCAGGCAGCTAACCCTGCTCCTGAAAAAGAAAGCTTTTTTGATAAATTCAAGAAAACAGAATCCCAGTCCTATGATGTGAATAAATATGAAAAATACTACATTGAACAGCAGGACAAACTGAGGAAAACAGTTCTGGATAATGATAAAAGAAAAGCAGATTTCGAAAAAGCAAAAAATGATTTTGATGCTTTAAATGCTTCAAAATAAATTTTAAAATTGCAAATGGAGCGATAAAATGATTAAAAAAATATCTTTATTTACTGCGCTTGCGGCAGTTCTTTTCACATTCGCAGTTATACCGGCTCAGGCAAAATTGGTTTACACTTCTAAAGAATATAATGACCTTTATAATGTAAAAGTTGCGCTGGAGCTTGAACTTAAACAGCTTAAAAATCAGTTCGCCACTGAAATGAACAATCTGAACAAGGAAAAGCAGAAACTTCTTTCCGATATTGAAAATTTGAACAAGGAAATTTCGAATCTCAACAAACAGATCGCTGAAAACAACGCGAGTTCAGACAGTCACATAAAGTCTCTCGAAAATCAGATTGCCATTTTGAAACAGAGCGGCACGAGCCGTGAAAAAGAACTCATTGAAGAAAATGCTGCAATGCAGAAAAAATATGAAACGCAGCTTCTTGAACTTCAAAACAAACTGAATCAGGAACGCAGTGCAAACGCTCTTGAAATTAAAAAAATCAAGGAAGACTACAACGCGAAAATTAACTCTCTTGAAAAACAAATCGCTCAGCTGACGCTGGATCTTGACAACATAAAGCAGCTTAACAAACAGCAGAAAGCTGAACTTGACCGTCTCGCTTCG
>JBFZEW010000165.1:0-6566 GCA_041306665.1 Spirochaetota bacterium
CGACGCTCTTCCGATCTTACCCGGCTGTTAAACTAAGTAAAACATTATTGATAGGATTTTATATGAACCTTTTTAAAAAATTAGAATTTCTTGTTATATTACTTGTTTTGTTTTCGGCATGCACTTCAACGAATAAAGAAGTATTCATTAAAAACAAGGAAGCCTTGCGTGAACCGATAAAAGTAGCAGTGCTGCCATTAACCGATGCAGCAGGAAAAGACGGTTCTGGAACTATTATTTCCGAAATGCTTACTAATGAACTTTTGAAAATATCAAACTGGACTCTTGTTGAACGCTCCCAGCTTGGAAAAGTCATGGGGGAAAAAGAACTCGATATGACAGGCATGACTGCAAATGATGCCACCCAGATTGGCAGGTTATTAAAAGTTGATTATATAATTGTCGGAAGCACCGCTACATTTGAATATAAAAGACAACTTGGTATTGTTCCCACAACAAAACTTAATTTCAATTTAAGATTACTAAACGTGTCTTCTGGAGAAATTGTCGGTACAATAAACTACAACAGAGAAACAAATAAGTACTGGGCAATAGGATGCATCCCGCCATTTACTTTTTATTATGCGCCTTATCTTATTGTTTATAGTTTAACTATTGATAAAAACATAAATAATGATGTAAAAAAAGCAGCTAAAGACATTGTAAAACAAATAAATAAAGACATTAAAATTAAGAACACAAATTCAGGATGCTGCTTGAATTGATTTTTTCTTGTGTTAAAATAAATAGTCTGATTATTTTAGCACAAGAACCGCTGTTTTACAATGATGAACGACTTTATCCGTAATACTGCCGAGAAAAAATCTTCCTAAATCCGTTCTATCTCGATCTCTCAGCACGACCAGATCATATTTCCCCTCTTCAGCTTTGGTCATAATTATTCCGGCTGGTTCACCTAATTCAGCAATACTGTTAATTCTGACTTTTGAATTCATTTTTTGTTTTAAAACATCGCATACTGTTTGCGAAATGATTTTAGCATTCTCCAGCGCTTTTTTATCATGAGTTTCATCCGGCTTGTCAGTCATATATACAAATTCAGGATACGTAGGATATGCTAATGTAAATGTCTCATAGCTGTATTGAACATTCAGCACATCAATCTGAGCGCTGAATTTATCAGCAACATTTACAACCCATTTTAATAATTTCGGATCTAATTCTTTTGACGATACTGGTAGTAGTATTTTCATAAACTATCCTCCGTTTATATATTTTAAAGTAATCCTTTTTTCAGAAAAAACAACATGGATTACTTTAAAATCATAAACAAAAAGCCAATTATTGAAACAAATAATGAAAAAATTAATGAAAAACTATAACTATCTCTTTTTCTATGTTTTCTTGTCGCGTTTAATATCAAACCAAATGAAGAAATCACGAGCTGAATCATTAAAAAAACAAGAACTAAAAACATCATTCCCTCGTTTTCACCCCCTCCAGAAACAGTTGATCCGGCAAAACGATCGAACATTGTTTCTCTGCGCGGTGCTGCCATACTGAGTACAATCAATATTATAATATTTACGATCATAGAAATTGTTGAAAAATAATGAAATGTTTTTACTACAATATCAGGTCCTTTTCTCCGTTCATTTCCTTTAACAAATGCCATAAAACCTCCTTTTTTTAAAACATATTATACAGTAATATAAATTCAAGTAAATTTTACATTTTATAATATGTAGCTTAGCCGTATTTCTTTATTATTATCGGTATTTTATCATATTTTTTCAACTAAAAGAAAAGACTTTTCATTTAAACCGTTTTATTTGTGATTTAAATTGCATAATTATATTTTTTTTCTTGCATCTGAAAAGATATTATTTATTATTAATTTCATGAATGCAATAGATACCGCTTTAGAAAACAAAGAAATCGTATGTCTTCCGCGCGGCGGTTACCTTGTAAACACGCCTGCGGGTTTATTTCAATTCGGATCTCCTCCAGAAACAATAAAAGATACTATTCCATCTATGCATGGAGTTCCAACTACTTTCATTCTTCCTTCAAAGTTTTTTAACTGGATTAAAGGAATCAGCATTGCTGAACTTGAATTCCCCATTTATTATAATTATTTCTTGAAAAAGAAAAAAACCAGAATAATATGCAACAAGCAGCAGGAAGAGACTATTACAGTTGTTCTGATACAATCTCTTTTCGGACCTGATAAAATTGATTTCAGTAATGATTTTCCGGAAAACCCTGATTTCGGACAAAATATCCAGCGGGAAATGGCTTATTTTAAAATTATGAAACTCGAAGATGTTGTTGAGTTTTCACTTTTTGAGAACAACTCCATTTCAATCGAAAATATTAAAATCAACATTGATAGTTCAAATAATTTCGAAATAAAATGGGATAATGACCATATTTATCATATTCCCGGGAACATTGAGTATAAACCAAAATATCTCATCGGTGAAAAACTTTCAGAACCGTTTAAGCCGCCGCTTTTCGGAATGACATGCCTTGGACCAAGCAGTGGATTCGATCCTGAAGAAAACACTTCAGGTTTCATCTTATGGATTAATCACACAGGAATCATGATTGATCCGCCGGTAAATTCAACCGAGTGGCTGCTTGATTCAAATGTAAGTCCCAAATTTATTGATTCAATTATTTTAACGCATTGCCACGCTGATCATGACGCCGGCACGTTTCAAAAAATTCTTGAGGAAGAAAAGATCACAATTTATACGACTGAAACAATTTTAAACAGCTTTCTGAAAAAATATTCAGCTCTCACCGATGTCAGCGAAAAATATCTGCGTTCGCTTTTCGATTTTTATCCCATCGTCATTGAAGAACCCTTATTCATACATGGAGCGTGTTTCCGCATGATTTACTCTCTGCACTCCATTCCATCTATCGGATTTCGGGTTGATTTTCAGAATAAATCACTTGCTTATTCTTCAGACCATAACAATGACCCTGCTCTGCATCAAAAACTTTACAACGAAGGCGTAATTGATACAGACCGTTTCAACCAACTTAAAAAATTCCCTTGGGATTCAAGCATTATTTTTCACGAATCCGGACTACCGCCTCTTCACACTCCAATGGAATTTTTAAATTCTCTTCCAAAAAATACAAAAAAGTCAGTTCATGTTTATCATATTCCGGTAAAGGCATTTCCTAAAAAAACAGATCTTAAACTCGCTAAATTCGGAATGGAAAACACAATCTATTTCCATTCTGACCATCCCGAATTTGAAACTTCATACCGTATAATCGGCCTTTTAAAACACATTGATCTTTTTAAAAGTCTTTCCGTCGGCAAAGTTCAGGAATTTATCGGTATTGTTCAAAAAGCAAAATTTAAAAAGAACAGCATCATCATTGAAAAAGGAACTGTCGGTGACCGGTTCTACATTATCTATTCCGGAAACGTAGCCGTATTCGATGCAGATGGAAATAAATCAAAAGTTTTCGGCGCCTATGATTATTTTGGAGAAACCGCTCTTTTAACGAATGACAAACGGACTAAAAATGTCGTTGCTATATCAGATGTTTCGCTATATTACCTCGAAAAAACAAGATTTTTTAATTTCATTAAAAATACTGAAATTAAAAATGTTCTCACTAAACTTGTCAACATTCGAAATGATGAGACATGGAAACTTTTCAATGAATCTAAATTTATAAAAATATTTACACCAACTCAGCGTATTCTTTTTGAAACAATTCTTAACCAGGAAACTCGACAGGGACATGGTACTCTCATTAACGAAGGTCGAAATATCGATAAAATTTACATAATACGCAAAGGAAATGTAGTCGTAAAAAAAGGCAACGCAAATGTCGCGATTTTACAGCATGGTGATCTTGTCGGAATGACTTCATCAATATATTATAAACGTGAATCAAAATATTCATTTGAATATTCAAATGACATTTCACTTTATTCGATTGATTATGAAAACTACATTAAATTCCTGGAACAAAATCCAGGACTAATAATGAAACTAGATTTTATCTTCGAACAATATCTTTTTTTTAACATTTAAAGCACACCTGTCTTAAACCTGTCTTAAACCTGTTAATTAGCAGGTTTGAGGTATAATTTCAGGAAAAATAGTCTTTACAAATATAAATATAATTAAATAATAGTATGTAATGTTGTTTTATGGGAGTTTTATGAAATTTATTGATTTTAATCTGCACGAAAATATACTTAAAGGAATTGACGAAGCCGGCTTCATAAATTGCACACCCTGCCAGGAGGAAACTCTTAAAAGAACGCTCAATAATAAAGATGTTTGCGTTCAGTCTCAGACAGGAACAGGGAAAACTGCTGCTTTTTTAATCACCATTTTCGAAATATTCACGCGGAAAATTGCTCAAGGCGAGAAACCGAAAGCTTTAATTGTAGCACCTACTCGAGAGCTTGCAATCCAAATTGAGGAAGAAGCAATTCTGCTTGGGAAACACCTTAATCTGAAAACAGCCTGCTTTTACGGCGGAGTGTCATACGGCAAACAGGAATCTCAGATATCAGAAGGAATCGACATTTACATTGGAACTCCGGGAAGACTGATTGATTTCATAAAAACAAAAAAATTAAATTTTAAAGACCTTACCATTCTTGTTTTAGATGAAGCTGACCGTATGTTTGACATGGGATTTTTTCCCGATATTAAATTTATCATGCAGAAGGTTCCGCCAAAAGATAAAAGAATGACTCTGCTGTTCAGCGCGACTCTTGCCTATAAAGTCCGGAATCTCGCATGGGAATACATGAACTTTCCCGATGAAGTTGATATCAAGTCTGAATCAGTTACAGTAACTGACATTGAGCAAAAACTTTTCCACATTGGCGCAAATGAAAAATTCCGTCTTCTGCTTGGAATTTTAAAACATGAAAAACCGAGAAATCTCATAATATTCGCGAATACAAAACATAAAGTCGCTGAACTTTCACAGCGTCTTGAATTAAACGGATATCCAAACGACTACATAATCGGTGACCTTCCTCAAAGCAAACGCATAAAGATAATCAACAACATTAAGTCAGGCAAAACCGAATATTTAATAGCGACAGATGTAGCGGCGCGCGGACTGCATGTTGATAACCTGGATCTTGTAATAAATTATGACCTGCCGGAAGATTCAGAAAATTATGTTCACCGGATTGGAAGAACCGCCCGCGCGGGAAATTCAGGCCGCGCATATTCAATCGCGTGCGAGCACTATGTTCTTCACCTTGATGGAATTGAAAAAATGATCAATGCCAAAATTCCAGTTCAATGGATTGATGATGCTTACCTTGTCGACGACGTAACAAAAGGAATCAGGCTTGAAGACCCGACTAGAAAAATGAAAAATGATAAACATGGGAAAAGCGGCAGACCTGATAAAAATAAACCTCATGACAATCATCAGCATAAAAAAGAACCGTATAAGAAAATCGAAACAAAACATGTTCCTTCTGAAAAGAAAACACAGCACAGAGAAAGACCTGCAGATTACAGACAGAAAAAAGATTTCAAACCTAAAATACAACATAAAACCGACGCAGATAAACGTTTGGAATATTACAAACAAAAGTATGGCGAAGATTTTAAAATATCAAACGAAAAGAAAACAGACGCACCGGTTCCTGAAATCAAGAAATCCATATTCAGTAAAATTAAATCCGTTTTCAGTAAAAAAACAAAATAATTCCGTTTTATGGACGGTGTTAGAATAAATCAATCTGCTCGCCGTTATTGACATTTGAAGAATTTACATATAAATCCATCAGTTTCAAATGTTCATACGCGCGTTTTGTGGCAACTCTCCCGCGGGGAGTTCGTTTTAAAAGCCCTGTCTGCACAAGAAAAGGTTCATAGTAATCTTCCAGTGTATCTATTTCCTCCCCGATTGAAATTGCGATTGTTTTAATTCCGACAGGTCCTCCATCATAGTGTTCAATAATTATTTTCAGAATCCGCCGGTCCATGTCATCTAAACCGAGATGATCTATTTCAAGCTGATTTAACGCATAGTCCGTGATCGCGTGATCAATAACATTTCTTTTATCCACCAATGCAAAGTCCGATACTCTTCTCAGCAGACGGTTCACTATCCTCGGAGTACGGCGGGATCTTTTCGCAATTTCCATCGCCGCGTCATCTGTAATTTCGTAGCCCAAAATCGAAGAAGAACGCATCGCGATAACCTTCAAATCGCTTTCTTCGTAATACGTCAGCTTGCAAGGAATACCGAATCTGTCGCGCAGCGCTGCGGTTAAAAGACCGGTCCGTGTTGTAGCGGCAATGAGAGTGAAAGGAGCTAAATTGATTTTAATCGATTTTGTTCCTACACCCTGCCCGATAAGAATATCGATCGTCTTGTCTTCCATTGCAGGATACAGAATTTCTTCAATAGCAGGATTCAGCCTGTGTATTTCATCAATGAACAGAATATCATTTTCTTCAAGACTCGCTAATATCGAGGCTAAATCTCCCGCTTTATCAATGACAGGGGCTGATGTACTTTTTATATTAACACCCATTTCTTTCGCTACAATAAGCGCCAGAGTGGTTTTTCCGAGACCTGGA
>JBFZEW010000166.1:0-3517 GCA_041306665.1 Spirochaetota bacterium
TGAAACTGAATACTTTGATGCTAGATGCGGTTTTTTCAAATGCTATTCTTTAGAAGTTTTACGATGCTCGTGAATCTATTTCAGAGAAATTAAAAGCTTCTGATATGACGATATCTGATTATTATATTTTGCTGTTTTTTTATAATTTTTTAATTTTATATTAAACTCATTCAGAATTATTTCTGAATTTGAATACTTTTTCGATGCCATTAAATGATAAAAAACTTTTAATTCATTAATATCATAAATATATATTTCTTTTTTATTTTTTTCAGCCAGTTCATTAAATGCTTTCTTAATTGAAAATAAATTAGCAATAACAACATCAAATCTTCCGTTAAAAAATTTAGTCATAAGATCATTCTCATTATAAGAATAATCACAAATTATACTGTTTTGATCAATAAAATTACTGTAAAAAAATCCGGAAACAGCGCCAATCTTAACTGATTTTAAATCATTGAAAGTAATTATTTTTTTGCCTGAAAGCTTTTTGACAGATATGACTTTTATCGTTTCATCAGTCATTACTGCATCAGAAAAAATAAAATATTTTAACCGTTCCTCAGTTTTCGTATATGGGAAAGCCGCAAAAGCCAGACCTTGCTTAACCATGTATTCACAGCGAGGCCAGGGATAATATTTAATAATAACATTGTATTTCGTATCTTTAAAAACATCCTGCACAATGTTCAAAAAAATATTTTCTTCGTTTTTTGTATCGCTAATGAATGGAGGATAATTATCTGTAACCAGAATTATTTCCTTTACCTCAGAAAAAGAAAATAACGGTGAAATGAATAATATACTGAAAAATAATATTTTTATAAAATATTTCATTTTTACCTTTTTTTATAGAATAGCCTGGTATTTTATAGATGTCAAATTAATTTAATAGAAACTCATGTCTATTGCACAAAATATGTGAAAATTTACTGCTCAGATGTTTTTTTTACTTTTTTTTGTTTTTAGTCATGTTTTTATGTCTAATTTAAATCTTAATATGTAACATTCCATTTTTTCTTTAAACAACTTGCGATACTCTTCGTAACTACGTAATTCAAATTTCAAGACTTTTCTACATAGTTTATCAGCATATTTCAGCATCAAAACATCCCAGAAAAACAAAAAACCGATAAAAGCCAGCTTCGAAACAGAAATCTTATATTTTTGCCTCGCAGAAGTAAAAAACTCAATTTCCTCAGCCGAAACTGAATAATCCAGTTTTTCCCATCTTTCCGGGCAATGATCCTGGTATTCAGTCAGCCTTCCAATCACCAGACCGCATTTAATCGCCTGTGCTCCCAGTTTTGCCGCATCCTTGAAAATCTTTGACTCGGTATAAGCAAATTTTATCGCAGCTGAACCTATTTCATCAAACACATTTCCATCAACATTAGCAGAAGTATGCATATAACTCTCCTTAATATTAAATTCTTCTGACTATATAACGTTTCTCAGTGAAAAAAAGTTAAAAGAAAATGTTGATTTTATGATTTTTTTTTAACTTTTTGTTATTTCTGATATTTAAGTTTACCTTTCTGGAAAAATATTTTTATTGATTAATTTCTGCGTTTTATGTCTTTTGAACAAGAATTCACATTTCAGATGTTAATATGCAGTTTGTATTATGCATGAATGATAAATAAGAGGATAAAATGCTAAAAGTTAAAGATTTACGTGATTCGTATATTGAATTTTTTAAAAGTAAAGGTCACAGACACATTCATTCCAGTACGCTAATTCCAAAAGATGATCCTACCCTTTTATTTACTACCGCTGGAATGGTTCAATTTAAAGCTAATTTCGCCGGTACTGTTAAAACTGATTATTCTACTGCTACTACCGTTCAGAAATGTCTCAGAACAAGCGATCTTGAAAATGTCGGTCGTACTCAGCGCCATTGTACTTTTTTTGAAATGCTCGGTAATTTTTCGTTCGGTGATTATTTCAAGGAAAAAGCTATTGAATATGCCTGGGAATATTCAGTTGATGTTCTAAAGTTCAATGCTGATAAAATATGGGTTTCTATTTATAAAGATGATGATGAAGCGTTTGAAATTTGGAATAAAAAAATCGGCATTCCTGCCGGCCGGATAGTACGTCTCGGCAAAAAAGATAACTTCTGGGGTCCTGCCGGTGATTCCGGCGCATGCGGACCGTGCAGTGAACTTTACATTGATAAAGGTGAAGAACACGGCTGCGGCGGTACTGATTGCAAACCAGGATGCGACTGTGAACGTTTCATGGAATATTGGAATCTTGTCTTCAATCAATTTAATCAGGATACTGACGGCAATCTTCATCCGCTTCCGCAGACCGGTATTGACACAGGCATGGGTCTTGAGCGTCTCGCGACAATATGCCAGGGTGTGACTTCTATTTTTGACACTGATGAATTTCAGCAGCTGATTAAATTTGTCTGCAAGGAACTTAACGTTAAATATGAAGGCAAAAATGTAGTGCCTATAAATGTAATTGTTGAACATTCTCGCGCACTCACTTTCGCGATGTCTGACGGCGCTTATCCTTCAAATGAAGGCCGTGGTTATGTTCTCCGTAGAATTCTGCGCCGCGCTCTCCGTTTCGGCAGATACCTTGGAATTAAAGAACCTTTTGTTTATAAAATGGTTGATCCGATTGTTGAAATAATGGGAAGCTATTATCCTGAAATTAAATCCGCCGCTTTGAACATTAAAAATGTTCTTATGGGCGAAGAAAAAAGATTTCTTGAAACTCTTGAAACAGGCATGGAAATTCTTGAAGAAATGCTTTCCAATCTTGAAGAAAAGAAACATGTTGAAATGTCCGGCCGCGACGCTTTCGTGCTCTATGACACTTATGGTTTTCCCGCTGAGATGACAAATGAAATGGCTGAAGAACGCGGTATCCATGTAAACATGAAGGAATTTGAAAGCGCAATGGAAGAACAGCGTCAGCGCGGAAAACAAAGCTGGAAAGGCGCTGACAACAACATTGAGGCATTAATGAATTCTATTTCTGCTGAATGCGGCATTACCAGATTCACGGGTTATTCCGAATACATCTCCGATTCTGCAGTTTCACTTATAGCTGATGAAAATAAAATCTGCAGCTCTCTTTCTGCAGGTCAGAAAGGACTTATAGTTCTTGAGGCCACTCCATTCTACGGGGAATCCGGCGGTCAGAAAGGCGACTGCGGCCGTATTGAATTTTCTAACGGTGCTGTTTTTACCGTTTATGATACTAAAAAAATTAATAAAACTATTGTTCATTCAGGTGCTGTGGAAAGCGGAAGCATCTCTTTAAAAGACAAATGTACTGCGCACATTGATAGAATCGAACGTAATCTTATTAAAGCGAATCATACCGTAACTCACCTGCTTCAGGCGGCTTTAAGACAGGTTCTCGGTGATCACGTCAAACAGGCCGGCTCTCTTGTCGAAGCAGACAGAATGCGTTTTGATTTCTCTCACTTTGAGGCCATGACACCCGAACAGGTTGCCGATGTTGAATCTATTGTTAAGATCGGAAGAGC
>JBFZEW010000167.1:0-6411 GCA_041306665.1 Spirochaetota bacterium
TTTCTAAATAGATGTTCTTATTAATGACCGGAGAGAGTTACTCTCCGGTTGTTGTTTTATGGAAATGGAAAATAATAATATAGAAGAAATATTAGGCGATGCCGAAGAATCTGTGAAAGATTCTGAAAAATATGTAATCCATATTGAAAATTTTAATGGACCATTGGATCTTCTGTGGGCACTCATAAAAAAATCTAAAATTGACATTGTAAATGTGTCGCTTTCCCAGATTACGGAACAGTATCTTCTGTATCTTCGAAAAATGGATGAACTGAATGTTGCAGTTGCCTCGGAATTCATCAACATGGCATCTGAATTGATTTATTATAAGTCTAAAATACTTCTTCCTGCCGGCGAAATTGATGATGAATATTTCGTTCCTCCGCTTCCGCCGGAACTTGTCGCCAAACTTCTTGAGTATAAAAAATATCAGCAGGCCACGAGCCAAATGATCAATTTGTATGAACTTCAGTCGGATTCCTACATGCGCCGAAGCGACATATCCGAGTTTATCGATAATGAAGAATATACTACAATGTCGCTTTTCGATCTTTTAAATGCTTTCGTTGATGTACTTGGAACGCAGAAAAAAGTCGAGGAAAAGGAGATAAAATTCGATGAAATACTTGTCAGCGACAGAATAGATCACATAATCGCGCTGCTGAGAAAAAATGAACAGATTACGTTTCGGGAACTTTTCAAGTCGGTTCCATCGGTGTCAATGGTTGTCGCGACTTTTCTTGCCGTGCTTGAACTTGCAAAGGTGCAAAGAGTCAAAATCCTGCAGCATAAAACTTTTGGTACAATGCATCTGTTCCGAAATTTTGATCCTGACAAGGAAATTAAAGTAACTGAATTTAATCTTACATCGGCAGGATAAATCCTGTTTATTTGCTCTATTTCGACGCAACAAATGCCGATACTATTAAAAATTAACCTTATTAAGACAGCACTATGGAAGAAAATAAAAACATAAATGATGAATTAGAAATGGAATTATCGGAAAATGCAGATGAAAATACTGTTCCTGAAATTCCTGAAAATGAAGAAATTGACGAAAGTGAAATAGATTTGAAAGATGTTTTCGAAGCTATTTTGTTTCTTTCGACAGAACCGCTGCATATATCTTTTTTTGTGAAAAACTTCAACATTGACATCACTAACGCGAAAATTATTCTTGATTCGCTCATTGACGAATATGAAGAAAGAGATGGTGGAATTAAATTAATCGAGATTTCTAATGGATTTCAGTTCATTACCAATTCCAAGTGCGGAAAAATGGTCAGGAAAGTTCTCGGGTTTAAACGCAAAGAGCCTTTAACAAAAGGCATGCTTGAAACGCTTTCAATTATCGCGTATAAACAGCCGATTGTAATAGCGGAAATTGAAGAATTACGCGGAGTTTCATCAAGAATGATGGTCGCGAGTCTCATGAAAAGAAATCTTGTTAAACCTGTCGGTCGAAAAGACCTTCCCGGCCGGCCGCTGGCATATGGTACTACAGATGAATTCTTGCGTTTTTTCGGTCTGAATAAACTGACAGATTTGCCGAAATTATCGGAAATTAAAGAGTATTCATATGAAGAAGAATAATCTGCAATATTGACATTTCATTGTAACATAAAAATCCTAATTTTTTTAATGTTGCTAAAAAATTCATTGAAAAATTAAGCCTCTGTTCGATTAATCATTTCTACATTCATATTCGGGAGCCTTTATGAACATAATTGTAGCTGTTGACGGTCCTGCAGGATCAGGAAAAAGCAGTGTTTCACGGATTGCTGCGCTTAAGACCGGAATGAAATACATTGATTCAGGAGCTATTTACCGTTCAGTAACCTGGTACCTTCTCGATAGAGACGGTAAGGTTGATCAGAATATTGATTATACGGGAATCGTTCGGAAACTGAATTACAGGCAGATATTTAATGCGGACGGATCTACCAGTTCTTTTGTTAATGGTAAAGATGTTTCTGAATTGATTCGAGATGAAAAGATTGTTAAAAACATAGGAATTGTTTCTGATAATGTGAATATACGAAGCGGAATTACCGAAATGCTTCGCGATTGGGGGAAAGCGGATTCGATTTTAATGGATGGACGCGATATCGGAACTGTTGTATTTCCGCAAGCGGATTTGAAAATTTATCTTGACGCTTCTGTTGAAGAAAGAGCACATAGACGCTATAAGGAATACCTTGAAAAAGGAAAAAATGTTGACTTAAATGACATTAAAAATCAGATTATATTGCGGGATAATCAGGACATGTCAAGAGCAGTCGGCGCATTGAAAAAGGCTGATGATGCTGTTGTTATTGATACATCTCCCATGACAAGAGAACAAGTAATAGAAAAATTTATAAGTTTAATAAACGGAAAAAGTAACAGGTGAAAAAGCATGAGTAAGTTATCTGATCACAATTTTGAAGAAAATATCAGCATGGAAGAACTGCTTGAGTCGGTCGAGAATGAAACTGAAGCGTCCGCTGGTGAAATAATTCAAGGAGAAGTCGTATCTGTTGATAGAGACTTTGTGTATCTTAATATTGGTCAAAAAACTGAAGGTAAGGCTCCTTTTGCGGAATTTAAGGATAAACCTTCCTGCGGTGATAAATATGATGTAGTTCTGCTTTCAAGAAAGCTTACTGACGGAATGTTCGTTCTTTCAAGAAAATCCGCGGAAAATTCTAAAAAATGGGAAACTTTTATAGACTGGTATAAAACCGGTAATCGAGATGTTGCGGGGAATATCTCGGAAATTAAGCAGACTGGGGCAATAGTCGATTTCGGAATGTATAGCGGATATTTACCTCATTCACAGTACGGTGATATAAAAGTGAGCAGCACCGCATCAGCCGGAAAGAGTGAATTCAAAATTCTTAAAGTTGATGAAAAAAAGAAATCAGTTCTTTTATCAAGAAGAGTGATTACAGATGAACTCCGTGAAAAAGGCTGGACTAATTTTATTGCGAACCATAAAGAGAATGATGTAGTTGAAGGCAAAATCGCCAAAATCGTTGAATTCGGAGCATTTGTCGATTTAGGCGGAGTCGAGGCATTACTTCGCAATACTGATTTGACATGGAAAAAGTATTATGATAAAAATGAATTTCTAAAAGAAAATGATAAAAAGAAATTTAAAATCCTGAGCATCAACCTTGAAAAGAAAAAGTTATCAGTCGGTCTTAAACAAATGACGCCTGATCCATGGACAATCGCCGCTTCCAAATACAAAACAGGAAGTGTCGTGAATGGAACAGTCACTTCTTTAACTAGTTTTGGAGTTTTTATAGAAATTGAAGAAGGTGTTGAAGGGCTTGTACCTCTTTCTGAAATTAGCTGGTCGAAATCATCCGTTAATTTGAAAAATATATTCAAGAAAGATGATAAAGTGAAAGTTCAAATTATCAACATTGATGCGAATGAAAAGAAATTAGCTTTAAGCGTTAAACAGACTTTAGTTAATCCTTGGAACTCAGTTGAAAAACGCTGCTCTGCCGGAACAGTCTGCAAATGCAAAATTACAAAAATTGCCAAATTTGGCTTATTTGTTGAGATTGAAAAAGATATCGAAGCAATGATTCACGTTTCAGATTTAAGCTGGGATGGAAAAACATCACTTACTTCTTTCAAACCGGGACAGGAAATTCAATGTAAGGTTCTGGAAGTCAACATTAAAGAACAAAAAATTTCCTGCGGAATCAAGCAGCTTACGGTTTCTCCTTGGGAAAAAATAAAAGAAAAATACCCTGTGCGGACAATTATAAAAGGACATGTTGTTAAAATATCTCCTTTCGGCATGTTTGTTAAATTTGACGAGGATGTTGAAGGAATGGTGCATATTTCTGAAATTTCCAGAAATAAAATTGAAAAAATTGAAGATGTATACTCAATAGGTTCAAGTGTTGATGCAATAATTCAAAACATTGATGCTGATAAAAAACGCATTGCTTTAAGCATAAAAGCGCTGGAAATGATGCAGGAAAAAGAAGATCTTACAAGATTGATGGGTGGAGAGCCTTCAAAAACAGCGTCAATCGGTGATCTAATGAAATTAAAACTTAATAAAGGTGAATGACAAATGACAAAGAATAAAACAGGACACAAAGAAATTGTGACAAACCATGAAAAGCTTACAGATTTTCTTAATAAGAATCTGAAACGGCTGACGTTGTTTATTGGTGTTGTTGTACTTGGCACTGCGCTTGTAATAGGATTTGTTCTGTTCCGTGAATATAAAGTGAAACAGGAACTTGAAGCGTACCAAAAGCTTGCATTGGAGTTTGATACAAAACTCATGGATATTAGTCAAAAATACGAGCCGAAAGATGAGGCAGCTTCGGCGGCAGTTGATACAGCAGCAATGGATGCGGAAAGAACAGCAGCGGCAACTGATTACGCGGTAAAACTGATAGCACTCGCTGATAAATCAAACTGGGGTTATGTTGCTGATAATGGATATTACATCGCGGGCGGTCTTTATTTTACGGTAAAAGATTATCAAAAAGCGCTTGAAAATTATCTGAAAGCTGAAGATAAAGCAGGTAATGACGTGCTTAAAATGCTGACAATGCAGCAGGCTGCTGTTTGTTATGAGTGGCTAAATAAAAACGATGAAGCGTTCGCGATTTATCAAAAACTTGAAAAAAAATACGAAAAAACAGACTATCTTGACAGAATACTCTACGATTTAGGCAGAATGTATCAGGTTAAGGGAGACAAGGAAAAAGCGAAGGAATATTTTTCAAAAGTTATTAAAAACTATTCAGCATCTGTTTTTGCGAAAAAGTCCCAGGAGAGAATTTTACTTCTCGGAAGCAAATAAAAAGCAATTGACAAATAAGGCATAGCTGAATATTCAGGTATTACTTTATTGTAAAATCTTAGAAGAAATGGAGATATAACGTGGCAGTTCCAAAGAGGCGAAAATCGAAATCAAAATCCAGAATGAGAAGATCTCATAATGCGATACAATTACCTAATTTAAGACCATGCCCAAATTGCGGAACATATGTTCTTCCGCACAGAGTTTGTCCTGAATGCTTGCATTATAAAGGCATATTGATTCTTGAAAAGAAAGTGAAAGTTAACCAAATATAATTTTGGCAGGAAACAGGGTGTTAATCCCTGTTTCTCTTTTATTTAAAAGGAAAAAATGCATCCACCACTAAACAGCAGACAGCGTAATAAATTACTGAACAAATTGCAGACAAGACTCCGAGTTAATTTTAAAAACAATTCAATCTTAAATAGAGCCTTGGTTCACAGGTCATATGCAAATGAGAATTCAAACGGTCTTAATGACAATGAACGTCTTGAGTATCTGGGCGATTCCGTTCTCGCATTAATTATTAATGAATATCTTTTTAAACATTATGAAAATTATCATGAAGGTGATCTTGCCAAAATCAAATCAGCCGTGGTGGCCGAAGAATTGCTTGTCAAAATCGCCAAAGAACTTGAACTTGGCGAATACCTTCTTCTTGGGAAAGGCGAAGAAAACAGCGGCGGAAGAACAAGAGATTCTATTCTTGCCAATACAGTTGAAGCCGTTATCGGCGCAATGTATCTTGACAGCGGACTGAAAAAAACGAAATTGTTCGTGCTTTCGCTTTTCAAAAAACATATTTCACGCATTGATCAGCTTCCGTCTCTCAGAGATCCCAAAACTACGCTGCAGGAAATTGTTCAGAAAAAATATAAGGACAAACCTGTTTACAAACTCATAAGTGAAAGCGGACCCGATCACAGTAAGCAGTTTACAGTCGAGCTTGTAATCAATGACAAGAAAATTCTGCAGGCTACCGGTTCCAGTAAACGCAAAGCGGAAATTGAAGTTGCAATGAAAACGCTGAAGCTTCTTGAACAGAGGAAAGTTTCAATATAATGTTGGATCAATGCAAAATAAGAATACGTGTTGGCGCTGTGATTATTTCAGATAAACGAGTATTGCTTATCGAGCATGTTAAAGACGACAAAAAGTACTGGCTTGTTCCAGGCGGCGGAGTCAAATTCGGCGAAAACTTATCTGAAGCGTTGAAACGTGAGCTTAACGAAGAACTGGCGATTGACATTGAAATTAACGATTTAATATTTTCTTCAGATTCAATTTCCAAAAAAGATAATCGGCACATTGTAAATTTATATTTCGAGTGCGCGCACGTTTCAGGAGAATTAAAATTGGGACACGACCGACGGCTCAACAGTTACGGTTATTTTTCCGCGGAAGAACTTTCAGCCTTGACAATAATACCGCCGATTAAAAAAGAACTTGTTTCAATTCTTAATGAAAAAAATAGCCTGCTTAGAAGATATGCGGGATCACGATGGGATGAAATTTAATTATGAATTTCAGTTATTCAGTAGACAGCAGGGAAACCTGTAAAATCGTTCTGATAACAGGATCAATTT